>JASHUD010000055.1 GCA_030040215.1 Methylovirgula sp. | reverse complement strand
ACGATCAGGTCGCGGTCGATTTCCGCCTCTATATCCGTGCCGCGATCGATGCGCTTGACGCCGAGATCCGCGCTTTGCAGGCGGCGCTCGCCGAAAAGGCGTTGGCGCATGCCGGCTCCGTGATGCCCGGATTCACCCACATGCAGCCGGCGCAGCCGATCACCTTCGGCCATCATCTTCTCGCCTATGTCGAGATGCTGGCGCGCGACCGCGGCCGGCTGAAGGACGCGCGGGCGCGACTCAACGAATGCCCGCTGGGCGCGGCGGCCCTGGCCGGCACCTCGTTTCCGATCGATCGTGCGGCGACCGCCAAGGCGCTCGGCTTCGACCGGCCGACCGCCAATTCGCTCGACAGCGTCTCGGACCGGGATTTCGTGATCGAGACGCTGGCGGCCGCCGCTCTCTGTGCCGTGCATCTGTCGCGGCTTGCGGAGGAGATTGTGCTGTGGGCGAGCCCGCAATTCGGCTTCGTACGGCTCTCCGACCGGTTCTCGACCGGCTCGTCGATCATGCCGCAGAAACGCAACCCCGACGCCGCCGAACTCGTACGGGCGAAGAGCGGCCGGATCATCGGGGCGCTCACGGCCCTGCTGATCGTGCTGAAGGGCTTGCCGCTCGCCTATTCGAAAGATCTCCAGGAGGACAAGGAAGGCACGTTCGACGCGCTCGAAACCTTGTCGCTCTGTCTTGCGGCGCTGACCGGCATGATCTCCGACCTCGAACCGGACGTCGCGCGCATGAAGGCCGCGGCGGGGGCGGCTTATGCGACGGCGACGGATCTCGCCGATTATCTAGTGCGCGCGCTTGGGCTGCCGTTTCGCGACGCGCACCGTGTAACGGGCCGGCTCGTGGCGCTCGCCGCCAAGAAGAACGTCGGGCTCGAAGAGCTCTCGCTCGCCGAGATGAAAACGGTCGAGCCGCGCCTGACGAAAGCGGCGTTTTCCGTGCTCGGCGTCGAAAACTCGGTGGCAAGTCGCACGAGCTACGGCGGCACGGCGCCCGCCAGCGTCGCGGCCGCGGCGAAAAAATGGCTTTCCGCGCTCGGCAAGCGAGGTTGAGCGGCGCCCGCGTTCTCTTTCCTTGAAGCTTCGTCTATATAGGGGGCAGTTTCGGAGCCAGCCGTGCCAGCCCGCGTCATCTGCCTTTTTTGCCTGACGTTTCTTGGGCTGGCGCTTGCCGGCTGCGGCCGGGCTGGCCCGCTTCTGCCGCCGCCTGGGACGCCGCCGAACGAGCCCACGGCATCGGTGACCAGCCAGTCATCCATGACCGGCTCCATCAACAACACCGGATCGGGAGCGCCTCCCGCGCCGACCGCGTCCAACGCTAATCCGCCTTCCAAGGGACCGCCGTTCTTCCTCGATCCTTTGGTGAAATGATCTCCAAATGCATCATTTCGCGCTGAAAAACGGCGTCTTGCACGCCGAAGGCATCGACCTTTCTGTTCTCGCCGAGACGGTCGGAACGCCATTTTATTGCTATTCCACGGCGACGATCGTTCGCCATTACCAAGTCTTCAAGGGTGCGTTCGAAGGCCTGCCGACGCTCGTCTGCTACGCGGTGAAGGCCAATTCCAACCAGGCCGTCCTCGCGACGCTCGCCCGGCTCGGGGCCGGCATGGACGTGGTCTCGGAAGGCGAATTGCGCCGCGCCCGCGCCGCCGGCGTCGCGCCCGACAAGATCACCTTTTCCGGGATCGGCAAAACCGAAGCGGAGATGGCCCATGCGCTCGACGAGGACATTCTCTGCTTCAACGTCGAATCGGAGCCGGAACTTCTGGCGCTCTCCAAGCTCGCCGCGGCGCGCCGCAAGCGCGCCAGGATCGCGCTGCGCGTCAACCCCGACGTCGACGCAAAGACGCACGCCAAGATCGCCACCGGCACGTCGGAGACCAAGTTCGGCATTCCGCTAAGCCAGGCACGCGCCGTCTATCGGCAGGCGGCCGCCCTGCCCGGCATCGCGGTCACCGGACTCGATATGCACATCGGCTCGCAGATCACCGAACTGGCGCCGTTCGACGCCGCTTTCGCCCACGCCGCCGCTTTTGTCGGCGAACTCCAAGCCGACGGTCACAACGTCGAACACGTCGATCTCGGCGGCGGTCTCGGCATCCCCTATCGCGACGAGGATCCGGCCGAGACCTTTCACCCGGACCGCTACGCCAAGGTCGTGCGGCGCCATTTCGGCCCGCTCGGCCGCAAGCTCATCTTCGAGCCGGGCCGGCTGATCGTCGGCAACGCCGGAATCCTGCTGACCCGCGTCCTCTACGTCAAACAAGGGCCGCACAAGACTTTCGTGATTGTCGATGCTGCTATGAACGATCTCGTGCGCCCGACCCTTTACGACGCACATCATGAGATCCTAGCCGTACGTCCGCGCCCGGCTGCCACCATCGTCGCCGACATCGTCGGCCCGGTCTGCGAGACCGGCGATTTCCTGGCCTTGAACCGGACTTTGCCCGAACCGCGCACCGGCGATCTTCTCGCCATCCTATCGGCGGGCGCTTATGGTGCCGTGCAGGCGGGTACCTATAATTCCCGGCTGCTGGCGCCAGAAGTTTTGGTGGATGGCGACGATTATGCGGTCATCCGCCCGCGCGGTACCTATGACCAGTTGATCGGCCTCGACAAAGTGCCACCTTGGCTGGGACGATCTTTCCCTGGCAAAGCCTCTCCGACGGACTAGTTTGGTCCTGGGGCTGATCTCGGCCCCCGCCAACGCTAAGCGAGCGATACTTGGGAAATAACAAGCACTTGTCTGGAAAAGACCCAGCCCCCCGACGGCTCGAAAGGCTGATCGGCGCGGCACTCGCCGCGCTCCTTTGGGAAAAGCTCTGGCGCGCCGTTGTCGCGCCGCTGGTCGTGATCGGCCTATTTCTGAGCTGCTCTTTTGCCGGAATCTGGATCGATGTCGGCCGGCTCGGCCGCATCCTCGGCGTGACGTTGTTCGGCATTACGCTGGCGATCTCCATTCTGCCGTTCTTCCGACTGCGCCGTCCTTCGCGCCGCCAGGCGCTGGCACGCATCGACCGCAGCTCGGATCGCAAACATCATCCGGCTTCCGGCTTGGAGGATAAACTCGCCAACGATGCCGGCGATCCCGCGACCCGCGCCCTTTGGGCGGCACATCGGCGTCGGCTGTTCCTCGACATCGCAGCTCTCAAGGTCGGCGCGCCTTCGCCGCGCATGGTCGATTTCGACCGTTATGCATTGCGCGCCGGCGTGCTTGTCCTGCTTGTTGCCACGGCCTTCCTCGCCGGACCCGAAAAATATGCGCGGGTAGCAGCGGCTTTT
This sequence comes from Methylovirgula sp., assembly GCA_030040215.1. Classification (GTDB taxonomy): domain Bacteria; phylum Pseudomonadota; class Alphaproteobacteria; order Rhizobiales; family Beijerinckiaceae; genus Methylovirgula. The sequence goes on along the minus strand of JASHUD010000055.1, from coordinate 14,663 downwards.
GACTGGCGCGGCGGTGCGCCGTCCGGCGCGAATTATCGAATCGACGCCTGGATCGATCCTCCCGCTTATACCGGCAAGCCGCCGGTTATGTTGAAGCTCGCCGCCGACCAGGCGCAACAAATCGAAGCGCCGATTCATTCGCTGGTGATCGTGCGCGCCTCGGGCGGCGATCTCGATGTCGAGACGCAAGGCGAACTGCGGTCCGTCGCCAAGCCCAACGCCGTCAAATCCGCTTCCGGAGACAGCGAACGGCGTTTGGTTTTGGAGGGCGACGCCAAGCTCGGCCTCAAACACGCCGGCAGGCTGGTCGGGCGCTTCGACATCGCGGCGATTCCGGATCTGCCGCCGCAGATCGAACTGACCGATGCGCCGCGCGCCAACGTGCGCGGTTCGCTGACGCTGTCCTATGCAATCAGCGACGATTACGGCGCCACGTCCGCCGCGGCTAATTTCGCCGACCCGACGGTCGAGGGAGCGAGCGGACATTTGCGCTCGCTCGTGCCGCCGCCGCACGTTGCCTTGCCGCTGCCGCCCGGCCCCGGCGGATTGGGAGAGACGGAAGCAACCGTCGATCTCTCCGACCATCCTTGGGCGGGCGCGCACGTCAAGATGACGCTCAGCGCGCACGACGGCGGCGGCAACGTCGGGCGAAGCGAGCCGATCGAAATCACGCTTCCGCAACGGCCGTTCGTGAAACCGCTGGCCCGCGCGTTGATCGAGCAGCGGCGCGATCTCGTGCTCTTCCCGGATCAGCGCAACCGCGTGCAGACGGCGCTCGATGCGTTGATGATCGCGCCGGAAACCTTCGACGAAAGCAGCTCCGTATTTCTCGGGCTCAGCGTCGCCTCCAACATGCTGCAGGACGCGCAAAGCGACGACGATCTCTTGAAAATCGCGGATTTCCTTTGGAACATGGCGCTGCAAATCGAGAACGGCTCGCTTTCCGAGGCGGAGCGCGACTTACGCGCCGCGGAGCAGCAGTTGCGCGACGCCCTGCAGCGCAATGCGCCGGACGAGGAAATCCGCAAGCTCACCGAGAACTTGCGCGCCGCGATGGACAAGTTCCTCAACGAATTCGCGCAGCAGCAGGCGCGCGATCTCGGCAATCAGCCACAGCAACCCCCGCAAATCTCACCGAACCGAAGCCGCTCGGTTTCGCGCCAGGATCTGCAGTCCATGCTCGACCGGATGCAGGAAATGGAACGTTCCGGCGATCGCGCCGACGCGCAGCGAATGCTCGAGCAATTGCAAAACACGCTCGAAAATCTGCGGATGGCGCAGCGCCGCGATGCCGATCCGACGACGCGCGCCATGAACAACGCTTTGCGCGAACTCGACAGGCTCACGCGCGAACAACAGGAATTGCGCGACAAAACCGACCGCCTGGCGCAGGCACAGGCGCAAGCCCGCGAGCGCCAGGAAGAAAGCGACGATCAGCAACAGAACCAGCCGGGGCAGCAAAACCAGCAGAGCCCGAACAATCAGGCGCAGAACCAGCCGGGCCAGCAAGGCGCAAGCGAACAAGATCTGCACGACCGCCAGCAGGAATTGCGCCAGCGTCTCGAGGAAGTGGAACGGCAACTGAAGCAGATGGGGCAAGATCAGTCCGGCCTCTCGGAAGCGCAAAAGGCGATGAAAGACGCCGAAAATGCGCTGAACCAAGAGCAGAATCAGGGGCAGAACCAAGGCCAAAGTCAGGGACAGAATCAGGGGAAAAATCAAGCGCAGAGTCCGGGCGGCCAAGGGCAAAGTCCGGGCGGTCAGGATCAGGGCGGCAGCCAAGGCGGCGGCCAGGCCGTCGAAGCCCAGGGCCGCGCTCTCCAAGCTTTGCGCAAGGGCGCCGAGCAGCTCGCCCAAGCCATGCGACAAGGCGGAGAAGGGCAAGGCGCCGAAGGCGACCAAGAGGGAGCAGGACAGGCGGAGGGCGGCGGCGATACGGATCCGCTCGGCCGGCCGCTCGCCAACGATCCCGCCTTCGACCCGCGTGCCCGTTTCGACCCGCTGGGCGTTCCGGCCGTCGAGCGCGCCCAGCGCGTGCTCGAAGAACTGCGCCGCAGGCTCAGCGACCCGTCGCGGCCGCAAGAGGAACTCGATTATCTCGAACGCTTGCTAAAACCGTATTGAACGCGAGCTTTGGGGCGCCGGAAATGGCGGCCGCGGCGACACCGAACAGCGGGAGGATGTGATGCACACGTTCGGCAATGTCCTCGTCGCAGCGGCGCTCGCCGCCGTGCTGATCGTGCTCATTCTCGGCGTCGTCAATATGGCGCGCGGCGGCGATTCGCGGGTCTCGCAGGTGCTGATGCGCTGGCGTGTGGGCTTGCAGTTCCTCGCCATCCTGATCATCATCGGCGTGCTATTTTTCCGGCGCTGAACATGGTTACGCTCACCAAAATCTATACGCGCGGCGGCGACAATGGGACGACCGGGCTCGGCACCGGCGAGCGGCGGCGCAAAGATGATGTACGGATCGAAGCGTATGGCGCCGTCGATGAAGCCAACAGTTGCATCGGCGTTGCGCGCGCTCTTCTCTCGAAGGCGTCGGAACATGCCGCCCTGGCGGCGAATCTGGCGGCCATTCAAAACGATCTCTTCGACCTCGGCGCCGATCTCTGCGTGCCGGAAACAGGCGAGCGCGCGCTGCGGATCACCGAGCAGCAAGTCGGCCGTCTGGAACGCGAGATCGACGCCTTGAATGCCGGTCTCGAACCGCTCAAGTCCTTCGTTCTGCCGGGCGGCTCGGAGGCGGCGGCGGCGATGCATGTCGCCCGCGCCGTGGTACGCCGCGCCGAGCGGCGCATGGCGAGCCTCGCCGCCGCGCCCCGCGAAACCGTCGGGGCGCCGAGCCTCAAATACATCAACCGCCTCTCGGATTTCCTATTCGTCGCGGCGCGTTATCTCAACCGCTCCGGCGAAGGCGACATTCTCTGGGTGCCGGGCGCCGGCACCGGCGTCTAATCCCGCATCTGATCCTGCATCATCCTTATTTACTCCGTTTCGCTCGCCGACGCGCAAGGCATCGTCAAAGCACCCTTCTATGGCATCCAGGAATCGAACCACGGCAAGATCAACATCTTGCCCGGCGGCGTTCCTTTGAAGAACCATGGCAAAGTGATCGGCGCGGTGGGCGTGAGCGGAGGCACCGGCGACCAGGAGGTTGCCGAAGCTGCGGCCGGCGCGGCCAAATTGAGCTGAGGACGGCATCGATCCGTTGCGCGATTGCGGTGTGCGCAGCGGGAACCGCCCGCGCGCTTGCAATTCGTCGGAACGCGCTTAAAGCGGAAGCTTAGGAAGAGGAGACGCTTCCGGCAAAGCGCATGGACGACGATAGCAAACGGCGGGATCGTTCGCTAATCCGCGAGCTCATCGAAGCTCTCCCGGAGGCGGTTCTGGTCATCGATCGTAACGATCGGATCATTGCCGCCAACGCCGCCGCGCACGCAATTTTGCCGGGTCTTCTGCCCGAAGGATTGCTGGCGCGCAGCTTGCGTTCGCCCGACGTGCTCGACGCGGTGGAAAGGGTGCGCGCCACGCAAGGCGTCGAGCGCGTGATCTGGGCCGAAAAGGTTCCGGTCGAACGCCTTTTCGAAGTGAACATCGCCCCATTCGGCGGCGACGAATTCGAGATGGCCTTGATCCTGTCGCTGCGCGATTTGAGCGCGGCGCGCCGGCTTGAGCGCATGCGCGTCGATTTCGTCGCCAATGCCAGCCACGAATTGCGCACGCCGCTGGCCTCTCTGCTCGGCTTTATCGAAACCTTGCAGGGACCGGCGCGCGAGGATGAAGGCGCGCGTCGCAAGTTCTTGGCGATCATGCGCGAACAGGCGCAGCGAATGTCGCGGCTCGTGGACGATCTTCTATCGCTGTCGCGGATCGAACAGCATCTTCATGTGCGCCCCGATACGCCGGTCGATCTGGTCGGCCTTCTGCGCCATATCGCCGATACGCTGACGCCGGTGGCCGACGAGCAAGACGTTGCGTTGCGGATCGATGCGCCCCAATCGGTCGTCGTCGCCGGAGATCGCGACGAATTGCTGCGCGTCGTCGAGAACCTCATCGAGAACGCGATCAAATACGGCGCCGCCGACGCGGTCGCCGCGAAAAAAGATGTGGATATAACCGTGATTGCGAATGGAACGCAGGCGCAACTGTCGGTCCGCGACTACGGGCCGGGCATTGCTCCCGAACATTTGCCGCGCCTGACCGAACGCTTCTATCGGATCGATGTCGGGCAAAGCCGCGCCAAGGGCGGAACCGGGCTCGGGCTGGCGATCGTTAAACATATCGTCGCCCGCCACGGCGGTCGCCTGAACATCGAATCGAAGCTCGGCGAAGGCGCGACATTCAGCGTCGCTTTGCCGCTTTTCGAGGGCTGACCCTGCGGCAACGCGGAACGTCATCGAACTGTCATCCAACCGTCGTAAATCCGTGGCTGGTTCCGCCTAGGTTGCGCTCGTCGCTCGGCAGCCAGGATCTCCGGCTGTAGCGTTTCTCTAGCTTCGAGAGGCCCGTCATGAACTTCAAACCCTTTGTATGGACTGCGCTGGCTGCGGCGGCCGCGGTTGTCGCAATTGCCGGCGCCAAGGCGGCCGATATTTCCGGTGCCGGCGCGACTTTTCCGTATCCGATCTACGCCAAATGGGCCGACACCTATAAGAAGCAGACCGGCAACAGCTTAAATTACCAGTCGATCGGCTCGGGCGGCGGGATCAAGCAAATCAAAGCCGCGACCGTGACGTTCGGCGCCAGCGACAAGCCGCTCGAGGCCGACGAGCTCAGCGCCAGCGGCCTCGTACAATGGCCGATGGTGATGGGGGGCATCGTCCCGGTCGTCAATCTGTCCGGCATCGCACCCGGCCAACTCTTGTTCGACGGCGATACGCTCGCGAAGATCTTTCTCGGTTCGATCACCAAGTGGGACGATCCGGCGATCAAGAAACTCAATCCGGGCGTAACCTTGCCGTCGACCGCCATTGCCGTGGTGCACCGTTCGGATGGCTCCGGAACGACTTTCAATTTCACCGACTATCTGTCGAAAGTCTCGGCCGATTGGAAGAGCAAAGTCGGCGAGAACACGTCCGTCCAATGGCCGGTCGGCATCGGCGCCAAAGGCAACGAAGGCGTCTCCAACAACGTCATGCAGACGCAGGGCGCGATCGGTTACGTCGAATACGCCTACGCGATCCAGAACAAGCTCGTCTACGCGGATCTGATCAACAAGGAAGGCAAGAAAGTCGCGCCGACGATGGCCTCCTTCCAATCCGCTGCGGCCAACGCCGATTGGACGCACGCACCGGGTTTCTATCAAATCCTAACCGATCAACCCGGCGCCGACTCCTGGCCGATTACCGCCGCTACGTTCATCCTCATGCCGAAACAACCGAAGGATCCGGCGGCCGCCGCCGAAGCTTTGAAGTTCTTCAGCTGGGCCTATGCCAACGGCGGCAAGATGGCGGAGGATCTGGACTATATCCCCATGCCGAATTCAGTCGTGGCGCTCGTCAAGAAAACTTGGGCCGAGGAGATCAAGGGATCCGACGGCAAAGCGCTGGTGAATTGAGGGAGAGTGCATTGGCAATCGGTGCCGCAGCGTTCCCCAAGTCCGGCAACGCTCTATCCGGCGATCGGTGCAAATTATCCTACGGTTTCCGCGTGTTAAACAGAGGGGAGAGCGCTGCGGCTCTCCCCCGTCGCGTATTTCGGCGATTTGCCACCGCGGCTTTGTTGGCGGCCCGCACGGTTGTTGTAAGTTAAGGACCACGACATTGGCGGACATAGCGGTGGAGAGCGGCCGAGTGGCCTATAAGGATGCCGCGGCGCGGCGGGCGCGGGCATTGCGCGCCTTCAGGTTTCGGAACGGTTCTTTCCACGGGTTGACGCTGACCGCGGCGGTTGCCGTTCTCGTGATCCTCGGCGGTGTCATCCTTTCGTTGATCGAAGGTTCGCTTCCGGCCATTCGTGCTTTCGGTTTCGGCTTTCTCTACACTTCGGTCTGGAATCCGGTCACCGACCAATACGGCGCCTTGGCGGCGATTTACGGAACGCTCGTCACCTCGGCGATCGCCATGTTCTTCGCAGTGCCGATCGGCATCGGGATCGGCATTTTTCTGAGCGAACTCTGCCCAGAGATCTTGCGCCGTCCGATCGGCATTGCGGTCGAACTCCTCGCCGGCATTCCGTCGATCATTTACGGCATCTGGGGCCTATTCGTTTTCGCGCCGTTTCTGCAGCGGCATATCCAACCGGCGCTGATTGCCGCCTTCGCCAAAGTACCGGTGCTCGCGTCGCTATTTGCCGGTCCGCCCTACGGCATCGGCATGCTGACCGCCGGTGTCATTCTGGCGATCATGGTACTGCCGTTCGTCGCGGCGATCTCCCGCGATGTTTTTGCAACCGTGCCGGCGGTTTTGAAGGAAGCCGGCCGCGGCATCGGCTGCACCACCTGGGAGGTGGTTCGCCACATCGTCATGCCCTACGCGCGGGCCGGCGTCGTCGGCGGGATCATGCTCGGTCTCGGGCGCGCGCTCGGCGAGACCATGGCGGTGACCTTCGTCATCGGCAACGCCGACGTAATCCCCCATTCGCTGCTTGCCCCGGGTACGACCATCTCGGCGGCGATTGCCAACGAATTTACTGAAGCGGTGGGCGACCTTTATACATCGGCGCTCATCGAGCTCGGTTTGATCTTGTTCGTCATCACCTTCTTCGTCCTGGCCATCGCGCGTTTCATGCTGATGCGCCTCGAACGCAACGTTGGATAGATATGGCCGTCTACACCTCGCGCCGCCGCAGCAACGCCATTTGGCTCAGCCTCTGTTATGCCTCGGCGGCATTCGGCTTGGGCTGGCTCGTCATCATCCTCGCGACATTGCTATGGCGCGGCGCGGGCGGCCTTTCGCTCGCGGTCTTCACGCAGATGACGCCGCCGCCGGACCAGAGCGGCGGATTGTTGAATGCCATCGCCGGCAGCCTGATCATGACTGGGCTCGGCGTCGCCATCGGCACGCCGCTCGGCGTCTTTGCCGGCACCTATATGGCCGAATACGGGCGGCATACGAAGCTCACCTTCGTCGTCCGCTTCATCAACGATATTCTGCTCAGCGCTCCTTCGATCGTCATCGGTCTGTTCGTCTACGAGGTCATGGTGACCCGCATGGGGCATTTTTCCGGAATCGCCGGCGCCGTGGCGCTCGCCGTCATCGTGGTGCCGGTCGTCGTACGTACCACCGAAGATATGCTGTTGCTCGTTCCAGCGCCGCTGCGCGAAGCGGCGAGCGCGCTCGGCCTGCCGCGTTCCACAGTAATCCGCAAGGTCGCCTACCGCGCGGCCCGCGCCGGGCTGATCACCGGCGTGCTTCTCGCCGTCGCCCGGGTCAGCGGCGAAACGGCGCCATTGCTTTTCACGGCGCTCAACAACCAGTTCTTCAGCACCGACCTCAACGCGCCGATGGCGAGCCTCCCGGCGATCATCTTCCAGTTCGCGATGAGTCCCTATAAAGCATGGCAAAGCCTCGCCTGGAGCGGCGCTTTGATCATCACCTTCGCCGTGCTCGCTCTGTCGATCTTCGCACGCGTGCTGGGTTCCAAGGGGAGTTCAAGATGACCAGCGGCGTCACCGTAAAGAACGAGCTCCCCACGAAGATTGCCGTCAACAACCTGCAATTCTTCTACGGCGACCAATTGGCCTTGAGGAACGTCAACCTGCCCCTCTATACCAACAAGGTGACGGCGCTGATCGGCCCCTCTGGCTGCGGAAAATCGACGTTTCTGCGCGTCTTAAACCGCATGTACGACCTTTATCCCCACCAACGCGCCGAGGGCGAAGTGTTGCTCGACGGCCGTAATATTCTCGATCCGCAGCAGGACCTTAATTTGCTGCGCGCGCGCGTCGGCATGGTATTCCAAAAGCCGACGCCATTCCCGATGTCGATCTACGACAACATCGCCTTTGGCATAAGACTTTACGAAAAGCTGCCGAAGTCGGAGCTCGACGGCCGCGTCGAGACGGCGCTGCGCGGCGCCGGCATCTGGGACGAGGTGCAGGGAAAGCTGCATGCCAGCGGCCTGTCGCTCTCCGGCGGCCAGCAGCAGCGGCTGTGCATCGCCCGCACCGTCGCCATTCATCCCGAAGTCATTTTGTTCGACGAGCCTTGTTCGGCGCTCGATCCGATTTCCACAGCCAAGGTCGAGGAACTGATCGACGAACTGAAGGAGAATTATACGATCGCCATCGTCACGCATAATATGCAGCAGGCGGCGCGCGTATCGGAATACGCCGCGTTCATGTACCTCGGCGAACTCGTCGAGTTTGCGACGACGACACAACTTTTCACGCTGCCGGAAAATCCGCGGACGCAAAACTACATCACCGGCAGATTCGGCTGACCTATAGAGGATTCCAGGACACCGCCATGACCGATTCTCATACCGTCAGGGCCTATGACGCCGAGCTCGAAGCGCTCGGCCGCAAGATCGCCGAGATGGGCGGCATCGCCGAAAAGATGCTGAGCGACGGGATGGACGCGCTTGCCGGTTATGACGGCGATCTCGCTCGCGCCACGATCGCCTGCGATCTCCGGCTCGATGTCTTGCAGCGCGAGATCGAGGAACAGGCGATTATGACGATCGCCCGCCGCCAGCCGCTTGCCGCCGATTTGCGCGAGATCGTCGCGGCGATCCGCATCTCCGGCGACCTCGAGCGGGTCGGCGATCTCGCCAAGAACATCGCCAAACGCGCCCTGAAGCTTTCTGCCGAGACGCGCATGCAGCGCGCCATTATCGGCCTGAAATCGATGCACGAGACCGCGGCGATGCTGCTCAAGGACGTGCTCGACGCCTATGCGCTGCGCGATGCCGACCGCGCCCGCCAAGTGTGGACGAACGACGTTGAACTCGACGCGCTGGAGGACTCGGTGTTCCGCGACCTCTTGACGTTCATGATGGAAGACCCGCGCAACATTTCTTTTTGCGCGCATCTGCTGTTCGTTTCCAAGAACATCGAGCGGATCGGCGATCACTGCACCAACATCGCCGAGACCGTGGTCTATCTCGTTAGCGGAGAAGTTCTGCCGATGGATCGCCCGAAAGGCCCTTCTCCGGCTGCCGACTTTCAAACCAGCAAGTGAGCGATGACCCATGAATGAGATCAGCGCCCAACCGGCCTCCGACAGCCGGACTCCCCGGCCCGGCTCCGCCGCCGCGCCGCCGCGCATTCTCGTCGTCGAGGACGAGGCCGCGTTAAGCCTGCTGCTGGCCTACAATCTCGAGGCCGAGGGATTTGCCGTCGAACGCGTCGAACGCGGCGATGAAGCGGAGCTGCGGCTCATCGAATCGCCCCCCGATCTCGTCATCCTGGATTGGATGCTGCCCAGCGTGTCGGGCTTCGAAATCTGCCGGCGTATGCGGGCGCGCGAAGCGACCCGCACGTTACCCGTCATCATGCTCACCGCGCGCGGCGACGAAAGCGAACGGGTACGCGGCCTGACGATCGGCGCCGACGATTACATCGTCAAGCCATTCTCGGTGCCCGAACTCATGGCGCGGGTGCGCGCCCTGTTGCGCCGCTCGCGTCCGGACCGGGTGGCGGCGCTTTTGATCGCCGGCGATATCGCCCTCGACCGCGAGAATTGGCGAGTCGTGCGCAGTTCGCGCAACGTCCATCTCGGTCCGACCGAATTTCGCCTGCTCGAATATCTCATGGGCAAGCCGGGCCGCGTCTTCTCGCGCGCCCAATTACTCGACAGCATCTGGGGGCTCTCAGCCGAGATCGACGAGCGCACCGTCGATGTGCATGTCGGGCGGTTGCGCAAAGCCTTGGCGCTTGCCGGCGAACGCGATCCGATCCGCACCATCCGCGGCGCCGGTTATTCCTTCGACGAGACGTTCGGCAAATCGGATTGATCGGCGCGGCGCGCCGGCTTTTACGCCAGCTTCTGCATCCGCCGCTCGCGTTCCCGGTCGCGCCGGCGTTCCTGCAGCGGCTGATAGGCGATGCGGCTATGATAGGGGCAGTAGGGGCCCGTTCCGATCGCCGCTTTCTTGGCGCCGCAGAAACGGAACTCGGCGCTGGTCGGATCGCCAACCGGCCAGCGGCACATCGATTCTTTCAACTCCATGATCGTCACCATCTCGGAAATCGGGATGACGATCTCTTCGATCGGCTGCGGCGCTTCCAGCATCTGCGGTTTCAGGGCGAGAGCCGTGTTGCCGCGCATCGACAGCCCGCTCGCGCGCATATGGGCCGGACGCATCGTCTTGGGACGCGGCCGCGAACTCGCCGGCGCGGCGCTCTTGACGCGGCCCGATAGCCCCAAGCGATGCACCTTGCCGATCACCGCGTTGCGGGTAATGCCGTTGGCAAGCTCATGCGCGATCTGGCTGGCGCTCAGTCCGTCGAGCCAGAGTTTGCGCAGGAGTTCCACTCGTTCGTCGGTCCAGGACATGACGTCCTCCTCGATCTGAATCAAAAGCGAGCCTGAACGCGATCAACGCGACGCAGCGGCACACTTCCGCACAAATCAGCAACCGACGTCCGCCGGGAACCGGCGATAAGCATACGCATGAAAGGTCCGCCGCACGCGAGATATCGTAGTCGATGGAAAGAAAGCTATACTACCCGTTGAATCTTGCGCAAGCGTCCTTGAAAACGCGGCAGCGTTTTCAACAGCAGGTTCGGACCATGCTCGGTTTTTGCCGATGCCATGCCGGGGGGCGCAAAAATTTGACCCGATCGGGCAAGGTCCTTAAAGTGCCGATCGGATGCTGCCGCTCCTTTCGGGGGCGGCACTTTGATTTTGGGGTTTGCCCGCGGCCGATTGGAGCGCGCCGGAAGAGGCCGGCCGGCGCCGCATACCGGAGCCTTTCCGTGAGTTCGTCGCTGCTTCCCACCTATGCGCGCGCCAAGCTCGCGTTCGAACGCGGCGAAGGAGCATGGCTCATCTCGACCGCAGGCGAACGCTTTCTCGATTTCGGCGCCGGCATCGCCGTGTCGAGTCTCGGCCACAATCATCCGCATCTCGTCAAAGCGTTGACCGCGCAGGCCCGGAAGCTCTGGCACGTCTCGAACCTCTTCGAGATTCCGCAGGCCGAACTTCTCGGCCGCCGGCTCGCCGAGGCGAGTTTTGCCGATTTCGTCTTCTTCACCAACTCCGGGACCGAGGCGATCGAAGGTGCGATCAAGACCGCGCGCAAATATCATTTTGTCAGCGGCCATCCGGAAAAATTCCGCATCGTCACGATGCAAGGCGCGTTTCACGGCCGCACCCTCGCCGCCGTGACCGCCGGCGGCAATCCGAAATATCTCGAGGGCTTCGGGCCGAAGCTCGAGGGCTTCGATCAGGTGCCGTTTGCCGATCTCGCCGCGCTCAGGGCCGCGATCGGGCCGCAAACCGGGGCGATCTTGATCGAGGCGATCCAGGGTGAGGGCGGGATCCGGGCGATCCCGCTCGCCCATCTTAAAGCCATACGCCAGTTGTGCGACGAGCACGGTCTGCTCCTCATTCTCGACGAGGTGCAGACCGGCATGGGCCGAACCGGCAAGCTCTTCGCGTATGAACACGCCGGGATTACGCCGGACATCATGGCGCTCGCCAAAGGGCTCGGTGGCGGCTTTCCGCTCGGCGCTTTCCTGGTGACTGCCGAGGCGGGCAAAGGGATGAGCGTCGGGACGCACGGTACGACCTTCGGCGGCAATCCGTTGGCGACCTCGGCGGGCAATGCCGTGCTCGACGTCATTCTCGGCGACGGTTTTCTCGGGCACGTGGCGGCGATGGGCAAGCGTTTAAAACAGGGGCTGATCGAACTCAAAGACCGCAACCCCGGCCTCATCGCCGAAATCCGCGGCGAAGGCCTCTTGCTCGGCATCGCGGCGCGCGTGCCGGTGCAGGATTTCGTCGCCGCGGCGCTCGCCGAAAAGCTGGTTCTCATTCCGGCCGCCGACAACGTCGCGCGTCTTTTGCCGCCGCTGATCGTCGGCGAAGCGGAGGTAGACGAGGCGCTGCGGCGGCTCGAGGCGACGGCGGCGCGGGTCGCAGGCAAGGCTCTCTCGCACGAGAGAGTCGCCGAATGACCGCGGGTTCTTCATCGCCGCGGCATTTTCTCGATCTTTCGGAAATTCCCGCCGTCGAATTGCGCCGAATTCTCAACGCGGCGCTGACGATCAAGGCACGCCGCCGCAAGGGGCAAGTTGCGGCGTGGCGCCCGCTTGCCGGCAAGGCGCTGGCGATGATTTTCGACAAGCCCTCGACCCGCACCCGCGTCTCTTTCGATCTCGCGATGCGCGAGCTCGGCGGCGAAACGATCATGCTGACCGGGCAGGAGATGCAGCTCGGGCGCGGCGAGACGATCGCCGACACGGCGCGCGTTCTGTCGCGCTTTGTCGATGCGATCGTCATCCGCATCTTGAACCACGACGACCTTTGCGAACTGGCACGCCACGCGGCGGTGCCGGTGGTCAACGGGCTCACCAAGCGCTCGCATCCCTGCCAAGTGATGGCCGACATCATGACGTTTGAAGAACATCGCGGGCCGATCAAGGGGCGCACCGTCGCCTGGAGCGGCGACGCCAACAACGTGCTGACGAGCTGGATCCACGCCGCGCGGCAATTCGAATTCACGATGCAAGTCGCGACCCCCGCCGAACTTGATCTCGCGCCGGAACTTCTTACGTGGGCCGAGAAGAGCGGGGCGCGCCTCAGGGTGACGCGCGATCCCTATGAGGCGGTCGGCGGCGCCGACGCCGTAATTTCCGATTGCTGGGTGTCGATGGGCGACGAGAACAGAAGTTTCCGCCACAATCGTCTCGCGCCCTATCAGGTCAACGCGAAACTCATGGGCGCCGCCGCCAAGGATGCGATCTTCATGCATTGCCTGCCGGCGCATCGCGGCGAGGAAGTCACGAACGAAGTGATCGACGGACCGCAATCGGTGGTCTTCGACGAAGCCGAGAACCGCCTTCACGCCCAGAAGGGCATCCTCGCCTGGTGTCTCGGGGCGCTCGATGATTGAGACGAGCACACGGCCGGTTTCCGACGAAGCGCGCGACGACAATGTCCTGCCGTTCGCCGTCGCGCCGCTCGATCTGCGCGGCCGGGTCGTGCGGCTCGGCCCCTCGATCGATGCGATCCTCGCCCGCCACGAGTATCCGCCGCGCGTGGCGCGTCTCGTCGGCGAGGCGGCGGCGCTCACCGTGCTGCTCGGCTCGGCGCTGAAATTCGAGGGTCGCCTGCAACTGCAGACGAAGAGCAACGGGCCGGTCGACATGATCGTCGTCGATTTCGATGCGCCGGACCGGCTGCGCGCCTTCGCCCGTTTCGACGAAGGCCGGCTCGCCGAACACGCTGCCGACCTGCTCGGCAGAGGTCATCTCGCCTTGACGATCGAGCAGGGCGACGACCGGTCGCGCTACCAAGGCATCGTCGCGCTCGAGGGCCAAGGGCTCGAGGAAGCGGCGCACCGCTATTTCCGCCAATCGGAGCAGATCCCGACGTTTGTGCGCCTCGCGGTCGCCGAAAACGTCATGGGCAAAGAGACGGCGTGGCGGGCCGGGGGCCTGTTGGTGCAATTCCTGCCCGAGGAATCGGCGCGCAATCCCGATCTCCCGCCGGGTAACGCGCCCCCCGGCACGCCAGTGGCGGAAATGCTGGAAAACGACGCCTGGGTCGAAGCCAAGACGCTCGCCGCGACCGTCGAGGACCACGAACTCGTCGATCCGATGCTATCGAGCGAGCGGCTGCTCTACCGGCTCTTCCACGAGCGCGGCGTGCGGGTTTTCTCGGCGCAGAGCGTCAAAGCCGCGTGCCGCTGCTCGCGCCAGCGCATCGCCAACATGCTACGCCGCTTCACGCCGCAGGAGCGCGCCGACATGGTCGGCGACGACGGCAAGATCGGCGTCACCTGCGAGTTCTGCTCGACCTTCCGCGAGTTCGACCCGGCGGAGCTGGAGTAACGTTCCCTCTCCCCGCACGCGGGGAGAGGGTTAGGGTGAGGGGCTGAGGCATTGGCTGCGATCTTCTAAAAAGCTAATCACCCTGCCCCTCACCCTCGCTTCGCTCGACCTCTCCCCGCACGCGGGGAGAGGTGTCTCAGCGAAACTCCTCGCGCCGATAGCCCTGCGCATAAAGCAGCGCCGTGAGATCGGCATGATCGATCCGCGCCGCGGCCGCCGCGGCGACGGCGGGCCGCGCATGAAAAGCGACGCCGAGCCCGGCTTCGGCGAGCATAGCGATGTCGTTCGCGCCGTCGCCCACGGCGAGCGTTTCCGCGGGTAAAAGGCCGAGCTCGGCGCGCAGCCGCACGAGCGCGTCGCGCTTGGCGGACTCGCCGCGCACGGGGTCGGCGATCTTGCCCGTCAACTTGCCGTCTTCGACGATCAGCATGTTGGCTTCGCTCGCATCGAAGCCGAGCCGCTCGGCAAGCGGCCGCGTGAACTGCGTGAATCCGCCCGTGACGAGCGCCGTGAACGCGCCGTGCGCACGCATCGTCGCAACGAGTGCCATAGCGCCGGGCGTAGGTGTGATCCGCTCGGCGATGAGTTTGTCGACGACGGCGACATCGAGCCCGGCGAGCGACGCGACGCGCTCGCGCAAGGCCGGCTCGAAGGCGATTTCGCCGCGCATGGCGCGCGCTGTGATCTTCGCGACACGCTCCTTCAGCCCGACGAAATC
>JASHUD010000054.1 GCA_030040215.1 Methylovirgula sp. | reverse complement strand
GCCTGCTTGCGGCGCGCCGCGATATAGTCGCGAAACGCCTTCGCGCCGCCCGCGTCGAAACGATAGTTTTGCGTGGCGAGCATTTTTTCGGCGATCGCCATCAATTCTTTGTCCGTATAGTCGGGGAAATCGACGTGGTGAGCGATGCGCGACCGGAAACCGGGATTGGAACGAAAGAAACGCTCCATGCGATCGGCATAGCCGGCGAAAATTACCACCAGGTCGTCGCGCTGATTCTCCATCACTTGCAGCAGAATCTCGATCGCTTCCTGCCCGTAGTCGCGCTCGTTCTCCGGCCGGTGGAGATAATACGCCTCGTCGATGAACAGCACGCCGCCCATCGCCTTCTTGATGACTTCGCGGGTCTTCGGCGCTGTGTGGCCGATATATTGGCCGACGAGATCGTCGCGTGTGACCGAGACGAGATGGCCGCGGCGAATGTAGCCGAGCTTGTGAAGAATCTCCGCCATGCGCAACGCGACGGTGGTCTTGCCGGTGCCCGGATTGCCGGTAAAGCTCATGTGCAGCGTCGGCGTCTCCGAAGTAAGCCCCATGCGGCGGCGCACCCGGTCGACAAGCAGCAGCGCGGCGATCTGCCGAATGCGGGCCTTGACCGGCGCAAGCCCGATCAGCTCGCTGTCGAGCTGATCGAACACTTCGGCGACGTGCGTGTCGGCAAGCTCGCGGCGCAGATCGATGCCTTCGGCACCGATGCCTACCATGGTCTCGGGGGCATCCATCCTCATACCTCGTTCCGCGCTTATTCCGCCGCGCTGCCCATGAGCTGCACGGAATAGCGGATCGTGCGTCCGGCGCCTTCGGTGCGGACGAGGCGAAAGCCCGGCTCGTTTTTCGGCCGGTTGACGAGGAAAGAGATCCGCACGCTCTCCCAGCCGGGGCTCGAATCGAAGCCACAGACGCGGATGTAGCTGTCGCCATGCACTTTGCGGCAGGCGCCAAGTTCGTGCATGACGGCCGCCGCATCCTTGATGTCGAACATCGGCAGGCCCCACATTTCCCAGTAGGTGTTGCGCGGGTGAGGGTCGTCGGTGAATTCGACGTTCACCGCCCAACCTTTGTCGATGCAATATTGTACCTGCGTACGGATATCGGCCTCGGTGAAATCCGGCAGGTACGAGAAACAGCCCTGTGTGAGACGCACAGATCTTCTCCTATTCGGCGGCGGTTGCGGTCGGCACGAAGTCGGGCGTGTCCGTCGAAGCATAATCGAAGGTCACGTCCTTCCAGGTCTCGAGCGCTTGTTTCAACGGCAGCGACTTCTTGGCGGCCGCTTCGAGGATTTCCTCGCCTTCGCGGGCGATGTCGCGGCCGGCATTGCGGGCGAAAATAATCGCTTCGAGCGCCACGCGATTGGCGGTCGCGCCGGCCGCGATTCCCATCGGGTGGCCGATCGTGCCGCCGCCGAACTGCAGCACGCAATCCTCGCCGAGCAAATCGACGAGCTTATGCATCTGCCCGGCATGGATGCCGCCGGAAGCGACCGGCATGACCTTGTTGAGCGAAGCCCAATGTTGGTCGAAGAACAGCCCGTGCTCGAGTCGCTTCGGGTTATAATCCTCGCGGCAAATGTCGTAATAGCCGCGCGTAATGCTGGGGTCTCCCTCGAGCTTGCCGACCACGGTGCCGGCGTGGATGTGATCGACGCCGGCGAGCCGCATCCACTTGATGATGACGCGGAACGATACGCCGTGATTTTTCTGCCGCGAGAAGGTCGCATGACCGGCGCGGTGCAGATGCAGAATCACGTCGTTCTTGCGCGCCCAGTTGGCCATCGACTGGATTGCGGTGTAGCCGATCACGAGATCGATCATAACGATCACCGAGCCGAGTTCTTTGGCGAATTCGGCGCGCTCGTACATGTCTTCCATGGTCGCGGCGGTGACGTTGAGATAGGTGCCCTTCACCTCGCCGGTGGCGGCTTCCGCCTTGGCGACCGCCTCCATGCAGTAGAGATAGCGGTCGCGCCAATGCATGAAGGGCTGCGAATTGATGTTCTCGTCGTCCTTCGTGAAGTCGAGGCCGCCTTTCAGCGCCTCGTAGACGACGCGCCCGTAATTGCGGCCGGAGAGACCGAGCTTCGGTTTGACGGTTGCGCCGAGCAGTGGCCGGCCGAATTTGTCGAGCCGCTCGCGTTCGACGACGATGCCCGCCGCCGGGCCAGGGAAAGTCTTCACGTAGCCGATCGGCAGACGCATGTCTTCGAGACGCGGCGCCTTGATCGGCTTAAAGCCGAAGACATTCCCGATGATCGAGGCGGCGAGATTGGCGATCGAGCCGGGTTCGAAGAGCGAAAGATCGTAGGCGATGTAGGCGAACCATGAACCGGGCGCGTTCGGCACCGGATCGACGCGATAGCACTTGGCGCGATATTTGTCGCAGGCGGTCAGCCGATCGGTCCACACGACGGTCCACGTCGCGGTCGAGGATTCGCCGGCAACCGCCGCGGCGGCTTCGATCGGATCGACGCCGTCCTGCGGCGTTAGACGAAACACCGCCAGGATATCGGTATCCTTGGGCTCGTAGTCCGGATCCCAATAGCCCATCTGCCGATATTCCAGGACGCCGGGCGAATAGCGGCTACGCCGCTCGGGCTTCTTGTCGATAACGTTCATCGTTGCTTCCTATCTCCCGCGGATCCGCGCAAAGGGGACGCGCGAGGTTCATCCATCGCCGTCGGGGCCGCGTGGAATTTGCTGTTGCGCTTGGCGCGC
>JASHUD010000005.1 GCA_030040215.1 Methylovirgula sp. | reverse complement strand
TCCAAGTGTAGCTTGCGGTGATCGTCACTTTGCTGCCCGGACTGTTATTGGGAGAAAAGCTTGCATTCGCGGTGATCGACGTCGAATTGATGAGCATGAGTTTGGCGCCGACCATTTGTTCCAGTGCCGCTGCGCTCGCCGGCGAACTGCTGCTCGAACCGTGCACGATCGCGTACCGGCCGGTGGAATGGACCGCGGAGATGAGATCTTGCTGATCCGCGACGTATAGGCCCACCTCGAAGACGCCGAGAAGCAGCGTTAGGTAGAAAGTCGATACCAGAGCGAACTCGACGGCCGCCGCGCCGCCGTTCTCTCGAATCAACTTGTCTAGATCCATGGCCCCCTCTCCGAATCAGCCGGTACGCACCTGTCCGGTGGAAGTTACGGTCACGGACGAAGGGAGATAACGTACGACGAAGGGCACGCTAACCGTCTTGCTCACGGTGATGCTCATGAACTGCTCGAGATCGCCGCTGCAGCTGCCGGTGCATGCCACGCTGGTCGGATTGGTAGGGCTGCTCGTGCCGGTCTGAACGCAATAGCAAGCCGTGCTTGTCGAAACGCTGATCGAATTGCCGTAGGCCGACTGCGCGGCGGCGGTGATTCCCGAGCTGTTGCTGGCGTTTCCCGCGGCGACGTACGTAATCGCGTCTTGAAGCGCCTCTTGCACCTGTGCTCGGCCAACTCCAATGCGCGCCACATCCCAGAGCCCGAGCAGCATAGGCACGAGCACGAAACTTATCACCAGCGCGGCTTCGACGCTGACGCTCCCCTCTTCGGCTCTCGAAATCCGACGCAGCATCGCACGTGCCCTAATTGGTCAGGACGACTGTCCCGCCGGCGCTGTTGGTGCTCGGCGTGATCGACCAAGTCTTCGGACTGTTGCTGTCGAAAATCAGCTCGTTCACGACGAGCGTGAAGGCATCGGCCGTTCCGCTATAGGTCGAGTTGAAGGTGATGTTGCGGCTCGGCAAATAAACCAACCCTTGCAGGGCGTGGCCGCTGCTCGATGTTCCGTCGATCGCGAAACTGCTCGTCGCAAGCCCGTCGGGTTCAAACATCAGCACGTTGGCATAGGTGCCGCTGGTCGGCGCCGTTAACGAGACCGTCACGCCGGAATTGAATTGAACGTAGGAGGAGCTGTTTACGAAGTAAAAGGTTACGCCGGTGCCGGTTATCGTCCAGCCGCTGTTGATGTTCCATTTTGTGCCGTCGAAGATATAAAGTCCGGAGGCGAGATTGACCGTGCCCGAACCGTTGAAATTGAAATTGCCGCAATAGGTGCCCGGGCTGAGATTGACGGTGCCGGAATAATTCGCGCCGTTGACGGTGCAGGTTCCCACGCTTGGGTCGGTGAGTTTGCCTTTGTAGGGATTGGCTTGGGTGGTGCACCCGGTCGTCAGACCGCCGACCGTCGCGCCGTTGTTTGTCGCGGTGCCGGCAATGCAGGTTTTCTGAACGGTAAGCGTAGCGCCGGAATCGAATATTGCGGCGGGCGAGGCCGTCGAGGCGACGTCGATTTGGCAATTCGGCGCGTCGAGATCGAAGTTGCTGTTGACCAGCAGCGTTTGGGAACCGGATCCGAGCACGTAAATGCAAACCGCAGGACCGCTGGCGGTTGCCGTTGCGCTTGCCGTGACCGACGGCGCGGAGTGAAAGAACAAGCCCGAGAACAGCAGCGGCAGCGTGCGCTTTACGGTTACGGTGACCGTGGTCGCATCGGGCGGGGATTCGCCGGACGGCCCGAACGCGACGGAAATCGTGTCCGACGATCCCGAAAATCCATTCAGCATCGCGTCGTTTTTTGCGACCGCGGTGATCGTCGAGGTTGTTTCGCTGGAATTCGACAGCAACCGGCCGGCGCTCAAAGCCGTCGTTTCGACCATCGTTTGCACTTGGTGCGCGTTGGAGTACCAGATCGCGGCGTCCGTGCCGAACCCGATCACGCCGCACAACACCAAGAGCGTCATTGCGGTGATCGCGCCGATCGACGCCTGCTTGTCGCCGAGCAAAGCGCCGACGCGGCGCCTAAAGGGGAATGACCGGAGAATGTCCATGTCTTCCAACTTTCTACGTTCGATATCCGGCTTTCCGGCTAGGTCGGGCTTGCCGTCGGAGACCGATAAAGAAGACCAATTTACTTGACGAATTGGTAATTCCGTTACGGAGAAGCCGCGATATTTTGGGGGGCGGCGCTGCCACGCGAGCAAACGCGGCTTATGCTTTATGCGCCGCTAAAAATTACCCCGAATTTTGCGGGGTAGCGGGCTTTGGGACCGCTCCGGTCTATTCCGCGGCTTGTTTGCGGGCCGACGGGCGAGCCAGAACCGGCTTCAGATAATGGCCCGTATAGCTCTGCGGCGCTCTGGCGATCTCTTCCGGCGTCCCTTGCGCGACGACCTCCCCGCCGGCGTCGCCGCCTTCCGGGCCGAGATCGATGATCCAATCCGCCGTCTTGATGACATCGAGGTTGTGCTCGATGACGATGACGCTGTTTCCGGCATCGACGAGTTGGTGGAGGACTTCGAGCAGTTTGGCCACATCATGGAAGTGGAGGCCGGTGGTCGGCTCGTCGAGAATGTAAAGGGTGCGGCCGGTGGCGCGGCGCGCCAGTTCCTTGGCGAGTTTCACGCGCTGCGCCTCGCCGCCCGACAGCGTGTTCGCCTGCTGGCCAAGCTTGATATAGCCGAGCCCGACGCGCGACAGAGTCTCCATCTTCTCGCGGATCGCCGGCACGGCCTTGAAGAGGCTTGTTGCTTCTTCCACCGTCATATCGAGCACGTCGGCGATCGACTTGTCGCGATACTTCACTTCGAGCGTCTCGCGGTCGTAGCGCTTCCCCTTGCAGACGTCGCAGGTGACGTAGATGTCGGGCAAGAAGTGCATCTCGATCTTGATGACACCGTCGCCCTGGCAGGCTTCGCAGCGTCCGCCTTTCACGTTGAACGAGAAACGCCCGGGCTGATAACCGCGCGCCTTGGCTTCCGGGAGGGCGGCGAACCAATCGCGGATCGGCGTGAAGGCGCCCGTATAGGTGGCGGGATTGGAGCGTGGCGTGCGGCCGATCGGCGATTGATCGATATCGATCACCTTGTCGAGATGCTGCAACCCCTCCACCGCTTCGAGGGGCGCCGGATGTTCGAGCGCGCCGTTAAGGCGGCGCGCCACGGCCTTGTAGAGCGTGTCGAGAATCAAGGTGGATTTGCCGCCGCCGGAGACGCCGGTGACGCAGGTGAACAGGCCGAGCGGAATATCGACCGACAAGTGCTTTAGATTGTTGCCCGTGGCGCCGACGATCTTGAGCTTGCGTCCCGGCTGCGGCTTGCGCCGCGCGCGCGGCAGTCGCACCTGCCGTTCGCCCGACAAATACTGGCCGGTGAGCGACTTCGGTTCGGCCATGAGCTCGGCGGCAGTGCCTTGCGCGACGATCTCGCCGCCATGAATGCCGGCGCCCGGCCCCACGTCGACGACATGGTCGGCTGCCAGAATTGCGTCTTCGTCGTGTTCCACCACGATGACGCTGTTGCCGAGATCGCGCAGCCGCCGCAGCGTTTCGAGAAGCTTGGCGTTGTCGCGCTGGTGCAACCCGATCGACGGCTCATCGAGCACGTAGAGCACGCCGCTCAGCCCCGAGCCGATCTGCGAGGCGAGGCGAATGCGCTGGCTCTCGCCGCCCGACAGCGTCCCCGATGCGCGCGACAGCGTCAGATAATCGAGTCCTACGTCCACCAGAAACCGCAGCCGCTCGCCGATTTCCTTCAAGATACGCTTGGCGATC
>JASHUD010000053.1 GCA_030040215.1 Methylovirgula sp. | reverse complement strand
CAGAACGGAATTCCCTGGTGGTATTTCTTCAAACACGGCGGCCCTTACGAGGGCACGCGGCTGGAAAGCGTCGATCCCGGCGGCGTGATCGCCGACCATCTGCCGATCGATCGCGTCGTCGCCAGCATCGTCTATCCGGCGGCGGAAATCGAACGCCCCGGCGTGATCCGTCACATCGAAGGCAATCGTTTCTCGCTCGCCGAAATCGACGGATCGAAGAGCGAGCGAGTAATGCGCGTTTCGGAGACGCTCGGACGCGCCGGATTCAAGGCGCCGATCGTCACCAATATCCGCGCCGAAATTTGGACGAAGCTTTGGGGCAATTCGAGCTTCAATCCGATCAGCGCGCTGACCCATGCAACGCTGGAGGATATCTGCAAGTTTCCCCTTACGCGCGCTCTCGCGGAAGAGATGATGCACGAAGTACAGGCGATCGGCGAGGTGCTTGGCATTCGTTTTCGCATCCCGATCGAGAAACGCATCGCCGGGACGCAGGCCGTCGGGGCGCACAAGACATCGATGCTCCAGGACATCGAAGCCGGCCGGCCGATCGAGGTGGACGCGCTGCTCGGTTCGGTGATCGAGTTGGGCCACATCGTCGATGTCGCCACGCCCCACCTCGACACCGTGTACGCACTCGTGAAACTGCTCAATGAAACGCTCGCAACGCAAAAGGGACGGCTGATCGTTTCGCCGAAGACGGAATCGAAATGACTTCACGCACGCTGCAACGGCTGTTGGCCTATGGGCGCGACGACGCGCCTGCATTCGCGGCGCCCGGCTCCGAGGCGCTGACCTACGACGGCTTGCGAAAGCTTGTCGCCGAGACGATCATCGCTTTGAACGCGTTCGGCATCGGCCGCGGCGATCGGGTCGCCATCGTCTTGCCGAACGGCGCGACGATGGCCAGCGCATTTCTTGCCATTGCCTCAGGCGCCGTGACGGCGCCGCTCAATCCCGCCTATCGCGCCGAAGAATTCGAGTTCTACCTGAGCGATCTCGGGGCGAAGGCGCTCGTCGTCGATGCCGGAACCGCCTCGCCCGCCGTAGGCGTCGCCAAAAAGCTTGGGATCGACGTGCTTACGCTCCACCCCGGCCGCGGCGCGGGCGTCTTCACGATTTCCGGCAGACCGAAGGACGCGCCGCCGCGGCGCGGATTTGCCGAGGCCGACGATCTCGCGCTCATTCTTCACACATCCGGCACCACTTCGCGTCCGAAGATCGTGCTGCTGACGCAGAGCAACGTCGTCGCCTCCGCCGAGAATATCGCGAATTCCCTGGCATTCACCGATCGGGACCGCGGCCTCAACATCATGCCGTTGTTTCACATCCATGGCTTGATCGCCGGTCTGCTTGCGCCGCTCTCGCGCGGCGGCGGTATCTTCTGCACGCCCGGCTTCAACGCTCTGAAATTCTTTGCCTGGATGGAGGAAGCTAAGCCCACTTGGTATACGGCAGTTCCCACCATGCATCAGGCAATCCTGGCGCGCGCCGCCCACAATAAGGAAGTCGTCGCGCGGCATCCGCTCCGCTTCATCCGCTCCTCCTCGGCGCCGCTGCCGCCGCAAGTCATCGCCGAACTCGAAGCGACGTTCAATGCGCCGCTGATCGAAGCTTACGGCATGACCGAGGCGGCGCATCAGATGGCCTGCAATCCGCTGCATGGCGTCCGCAAGCCCGGCAGCGTCGGCATGGCGGCCGGCCCGGAAATCGCCATCATGGACGAGAAAGGCCGGCTGCTCGGGCGGGGTGAGATTGGCGAAATCGTCATCCGCGGCGACAACGTCACGGCGGGCTATGAAAACAATCCGGCGGCGAACGCCGCGGCTTTTGTCAACGGCTGGTTTCGAACCGGCGACCAAGGCGTCATGGACGCCGACGGTTATGTGAGCCTGACCGGGCGCCTCAAGGAGATCATCATTCGCGGCGGCGAGAAAATCTCGCCGCGCGAAGTCGACGAAGCCCTGATGGATCACCCCGCCGTGCTGCAGGTCGTGACCTTCGCGATCCCGCACGACATGCTGGGCGAGGACGTTGCGGCGGCGGTGGTGCTGCGCGACGGCGCGACGGCCAGCGAGGCGGAGCTTCGCGCCTTCCTTGCCGAGCGTTTGGCGGCATTCAAGACACCACGAAAAATCATCTTCCTGGCGGAGATTCCCAAAGGCGCCACCGGAAAACTGCAGCGCATCGGGCTCGCGCAAAAGCTCGGGCTCGCCTGAACGGCGCGCTATTGTCGGTGCGTATATCCATGTCCTAAGCTCGCTTCCTACAGGAGGCGTCCCATGGCTAACCCGTTTTCCGTTTCATTCGCTCCGCAGCAGCTCTGGCAGGCCATCAACCCCTTGACCGCCTATCAGCAAGGCGCACAATTTGGAGCCGTCAACATCGATTTGGGCCAGACGCCAAATCCGCAGCTCGAACGCACCCTGCTCAGCGAAGTCGGCAGCTATGGCCGGCAACTCGGCCGCATCGGCGACGCGCTCGAAGTGATCCTCAATCATCTCACTCTGGAAGATCTCGGCAAAGCCGAGAAGGACCGTTTGCAGATTTTGCGCGGCCAGCTTGCGCAAATCCGCCAAATCAAGCAGCGCGCCGAGAAGAAAGGCTAGCGCGGGCGTTATCCTCGTAAATGTGCGATTCGCTCCGGCACCGGCGGGTGCGAATAATTGAACGCCGCGTAGAGCCAGTCGGGCGTCAGCGTCGCGAGATTGTCGCGCGTGAGCTTGGTGAGCGCGGCGATCATCGGCTCGCCGCCGACAATGGACTTCGCGAAATCGTCGGCCTGAAATTCGGCGCGCCGCGAGAGAAAATTCACGAGCGGAGAAACCAGGTGCGAAACCGGCCCGAGCACGATCAGTACGATGGTCAAGACGAGACCCGGATCGTCCGGCAGCCCGAAAGCGCGCGGCAACGTATCCGTGGCGAAAGCGCAATGCAGAACGATGAAAGCAAGCCAGGCGAGAATCGCCGTCTCGACGATGCGCAGATATACGTGCCCGAACTTGTAGTGGCCGAGCTCGTGCGCAAGCACCGATAGGATTTCGTCGCCTGAGTGCTTTTCCAGGAGCGTATCGAAGAAGACGATGCGCTTCGCCTTGCCGAATCCCGAGAAATAAGCGTTTCCGTGCGCCGAACGCTTGGAAGCGTCGATGACGAACAGGCCCTTCGATTCGAATCCGCACTTGCACAGCAGCGCTTCGATGCTGATCTTCATCGGGCCGTCCGCCATCGGCGTGAACTTGTTGAA
Source organism: Methylovirgula sp. (assembly GCA_030040215.1). Taxonomy (GTDB): domain Bacteria; phylum Pseudomonadota; class Alphaproteobacteria; order Rhizobiales; family Beijerinckiaceae; genus Methylovirgula. The sequence goes on along the minus strand of JASHUD010000053.1, from coordinate 6,956 downwards.
GAGCGGCGCGATGAAAGCCGGGTAGACGACGATCGTCGCGATCATCACGGCCATCAGTCCGCACCATGCCAAGATCCACCAATAGTCGGGGATCGAGCGCTGTAGAGCGAAAAATCCGTAGAGCAGAGGAACGGCGAGTGCGAGCTGCAGCGCCATTCCTTTCACCTGATCGAGCAGGAACAACATCGGCGTGGTGCGATTGAAGCCGAACCGCGCTTCGAGCCGGAACGTGCGAACAAGCGCGAACGGCAGATGGAGGAAATACGAAATCGCGCCGACCGCGACGATCAAGGCGACGCTGCGGGAGAGCCCCGGCGGGACGAGGTCGGCGATGGCCGCGTAGACCGGAGCGAGCAGCAACGCCAACCAGATCACCGCAAGCGCGGTATCGAAGAGGCTCTCGCCCATCGCCAGCCGCGTACGGGCCAGCGTGTAATCGGCGGCGCGTTGGTGCTCCTCGATGCTGACCTCGGCGGCGAAAGCGGCCGGAACGCGTTCCCGGTGCGCCGCAACCGCCTGCGCCTGGCGGCGCTCCAGATAAAGGTCGAGCGCGCCGGAAAGAAGGATGGCGGCGAAAATCACGCTCGCGACGAGATTCATGAAGTTCTTCCCAAGGGCCTAAAAGCAATGTAGGTCAAATGGCTGCAGTTTGGAGTCAACTCTTTTGTGCCGAAATGGCCAGGGAGGACCCGGCGCGTTCTGGGCCGGGAAGGCCGAATGAAACAGGAACCCGATCTCAAGCTCGTCCGCGGCGATGCGCCGGAGAGCATTCACGCTCTGATGACCGCGCTCGGCGCCGCCGCCCGCAGCGCGTCCCGCGTACTGGCGCTCGCCGCGACGGATACGAAGAACCAAGCGCTTAAGGTTGCCGCCAAAAACATCCGCGTGCGCGCCGACGAGATCCTCGTGGCCAACGCCAGGGACATGGACGAAGCGCGCTCGAGCGGAACGAGTGCCGCCTATCTCGACCGGCTCAAGCTCGACGCACCGCATGTCGAAGGCATGGCCAGAGGCCTCGAAGAGATCGCCGCCCTGCCCGACCCGGTCGGCCGGATTCTGGCACGCTTCTCACGCCCCAACGGGCTCATTATCGACCGGGTCGCAACCCCGCTCGGCGTCATCGGCGTCATCTTCGAGAGCCGCCCCGCGGTCGCGGCGGACGCCGGCGCGCTTTGCCTCAAGTCCGGCAATGCGGTGATTCTGCGCGGCGGCTCGGAGAGCTTTCATTCCGTCGCGCGCATTCATGAATGTCTCGTCGCGGGCCTCGTTGCCGCCGGCCTGCCCGAGGCGGCCATCACGCTCGTTCCGGTCAGAGACCGTGCCGCGGTCGGCGACATGCTCGCCGGGCTTTCCGGCAACCTCGACGTGATCGTGCCGCGCGGCGGCCGCAGCCTCGTGGCACGCGTCGAGACCGAGGCGCGCGTACCGGTCTTTGCGCATCTCGAAGGCATCGTACACGTCTACGTCGACCGCGCCGCCGATCTTTCCAAGGCGATGACGATCGTGCGCAACTCCAAGCTGCGCCGGCCCGGCATCTGCGGCGCCGCCGAAACGCTGCTCGTCGATCGCGCCGGCGCGCCGGCGCATCTCGCCCCGCTCGTCAAAATGCTGCTCGACGCCGGCTGCGCGGTGCGCGGCGACGAAGCGACGCGACACGTCGATCCGCGCGTCACGCCGGCGACGGAAGAGGACTGGACGCGCGAATATCTCGATGCGATCATTTCGGTGCGCATCGTCGACGGGCTCGACGCTGCGATCACCCATATCGAAACCTACGGCTCGCATCACACCGACTGCATCGTAACCGAGAACAGCGAAGCGGCGGAACGCTTTCTGCGCGAGATCGACTCGGCGATCGTCCTGCACAACGCCTCGACGCAGTTCGCCGACGGCGGCGAATTCGGTTTCGGCGGCGAAATCGGGATCGCCACGGGGCGCATGCACGCGCGCGGGCCCGTGGGACTCGATCAGCTCACTTCGTTCAAATATCGCGTTCGCGGGACGGGTCAGATCAGGCCGTGAAACGCGCCCGCCGGCATGGCTAGACGCTTGCGCGCCCGGCCCGCCCTTCCACCGCACGCGCCGGGGCTGAAGATCGGCCTCTTCGGCGGCAGTTTCAATCCGCCGCACGAGGGGCACCGCGCCGCGAGCCTGATCGCCCTGCATCGGCTCGGGCTCGACGCCGTATGGTGGCTGGTGAGCCCCGCCAATCCTTTGAAGGATGCGCGCGATCTCGCTCCGTTTCCGAAGCGGATGGCGGCTGCACATGCGCTTGCCCAGCATCCACGCATCGAGGTGACCGGGATCGAGGCGGAGATTGGCGCGCGCTACACCTACCAGACGATCCGCTACCTGAAGGGCCGCTGCCCGGGCGTCCGCTTCGTCTGGATCATGGGAGCCGACAATCTCGCAAACTTTCATCGTTGGCAGCGTTGGCAGGAGATCGCCGCCGCCGTCCCGATCGTCGTCGTCGACCGGCCCGGATCGACGCTTGCCGCCACGCACGCGCCGGGCGCCACAGTGCTCGCGCCCTATCGGCGCGACGCGAGCCAAGCCCGTGTCTTTGCGCTGCAGAAGCCGCCGGCAATCCTGTTTCTCTACGGGCCGCGTTCGACGCTGTCGTCGACGGCCTTGCGATCTCCGAGGCCGTGACCGGCGTCAGAGTTGCTCGGCGAGAAAATCGAGCGTGCGCTGGCGCGCCAAATCTGCCGCGGCCGGATTGTAGCTGGGCCGCGCCGTGCAGTTGAACCCGTGTTCGGCGGGATAGATGTGGATCGTAATATCGGGATGCGCGCGGCGGATCTTTTCGACGTCGGCTAAGGGGATGCTCTTGTCACGATCGCCGAAATGCAAAAGCACCGGACAAAGAAGCTGGCCGGCGAGCATGTTGGCAATGCCCGATCCATAATAGCCGACCGCCGCGCCGAGCCCGTCGATATGCGCCGCCGCCGCGTAGGCGAGCGTGCCGCCCCAGCAATAGCCGACGACGCCGACCCTGCCGGCCTGCCCTGCGGATTGGACCGCCGCTTCGATGTCGGCGAGCGTATCGCCAAGGCTGGTTTTGGCGCGGATCGCGATTCCCTTCTGGATATCCGCGGCATCGTAGCCAAGCTCGGTGCCGGGCGCGATGCGATCGAAGAGCGCCGGCGCGACGACGTGATACCCGGCGGCGGCAAAATCGTCGGCTACGTCGCGGACATGATGGTTGACGCCGAAGATCTCTTGGAGAACGACGAGGCCGCCGCGCGTATTGCCGTCCGGCGCGGCTTCATAAGCGCCGATCTTTGCGCCGTCTTTGGCCGTCAGTTGAATCATCCGCCCCATGTCAGCCCTCGTTGCGCTTTAGGCAAGCGGACGACTTTCAATCGCTTGCCCACGTCTCAATTCCCGCGTCCTTGAGTTTCGCGGCGGCATCGGCCACCGAGCGGCCGCTGAGCCGCAAATGCGGCGCAATCTCGGCCAGCGGGACGAGAACGAAGGCGCGGTTGAAGAGTTCCTTGTGCGGCAGGTTCAGTTCCGGCGTCGAAAGCGACACATCGCCATAAAACAGGATGTCGATGTCGATCAACCGCGGTCCCCAGCGGACAGTCTTCCGGCGCCCCATGTCGGCCTCGATTTTTTTGAGCGCGGCGAGGAGCTGGGCGGGATCGAGCCGGGTCAGCGCCAAGGCGCAAGCATTGGCAAACGGCGGCTGGTCGAGATAACCCCAAGGCGCCGTCTTATAGATCGCGGAGACGGCGGTAACTTCGATTTCACCGCTTTCTCCGAGCAACCGCAACGCCGCGGCGATATTGCCCGGCCCGTCGCCGATGTTGCTGCCGAGCCCCAAGCCCACCTCGATCGCGTCGCGGCCGCCCATGCCGCCGGGATCAGGCGTGTTCGATGGCATCGTAAACCTTGAAGGCGGCGACGTGCTCGGCCGCATCGTGGACGCGGAAAATCGAGGCGCCATGTACCGCCGCTACGAGATTTGCCGCAAGCGTGCCGATGAGCCGGCCGTCCACGCCGGCGCCAAGGATCGGGCCGAACAGCGATTTGCGCGAGACGCCGACGAGCACCGGCAGCCCATAAAATGCGGTGAAACCGTCGATACCGCGCAAGGCGGCAAGATTCTGCTCCTTGGTCTTGCCGAAGCCGATGCCGGGATCGAGGATGATGTGACGGCGCGGAATGCCGGCGCGATCCGCCAACGCCAAAGAGCGATCATAGAAGCGATGCATATCGGCGATGATGTCGAGTTGGGGATCGACGTCGTCGCGATTGTGCATGACGACGATGATCGCTTGGGCTTCGGCCACCGTATCGGCCATCGCCGGATCCCGCTGCAGGCCCCAGACGTCGTTGACGACGACCGCCCCCCGCTCCAATGCGCGCCGCGCGACGGCGGCCTTGTACGTGTCGATCGATACGGGCTTGTCGGTCGCGCCAACGACATCGGCGAGCAAAGGATCGAGCCTCGCAAGCTCGACCTCTTGCGCCACGGGGACATGGCCGGGACGCGTCGATTCGGCGCCGACGTCGATGATATCGGCGCCCTCGGAGGCGAGTTTGCGCGCCTGCGCCAAGGCCGCCTCGCGCGTTTGGAACTTGCCGCCGTCGGAAAACGAATCCGGCGTGACATTCAGAATTCCCATGATCACCGATCGCGTGCCGATCAAGGCAAGCAATTGATCGCGTTTTTGCTGCATAGGCCCAAGGTGCTCGAGCAAAGCGCGCGCCGGTTTCGCAATGCGACCGGCGGGGCGCAGCGCAATCTAGCGCCGCGCGCCGTCCCTGGCCACCGCCGCCTTTTGTTATTACGGCGTGCTGCAATCCTTCAGCTGGTTGTGCTCGACGGAGAAAATCTTGCCGTCTTCAACCTTGAGCGCCTTGACGAAACAGACCCGGCCGCCCTGAAACGTTATCCGCGCGTCATAGGAACCTGTTGGCACATCCTTGATCACCAGGCGCTCATCGTCGTCGACCGAATGATCCTCGTCGTTTTTACATTGATCCGGACCCCACGTTGTGGTTCCCGCCGGCGCCAGCTCGAACTTCACGATCGTATCGCCGGTAATGTTCCAAAACTTCGTCTGCGCGGCAGCTGCGGCGCCGGAAGCGTTAAAGATCGCGAGGAGGCCGCAACATAGGAGCGGCGCGACTTTCGGCAACATTCCGTAAAACATACCGGATACTCCCAAGCACTTACCGCAAATCTTTGATTGCCTACGGCCGCACGACGAGACCCCAAGGCAGACGGCCGACCGGCACGGACTTTTCCGCTTTCAACGAGGCTACGTCGACGACGGTGATGTCGTTGGTGAGGCCGTTGGCAGAATAGAGTTTCGAACCGTCCGGGCTCAGCGTAGCGTGCCAGGGACGCTGACCGACGAGGATATAATCAATCACCTTGTAGCTGGCGGTGTCGATCACCCCCAATCGGTTCGCCTTGCCGAGGCAGACAAAGGCGTGCTTGCCGTCTCTGGTGAAATTGATGCCCACCGGGCCGATCAATTCGGGGCGCACGCCGGGGATGTCAAAATTGATGATTTTGACGATCTTGCGAGCCTTGGTGTCGATCACCGTGACCGTTCCGCCCACCTCGGACGATACCCAGACTTGCGAGCCGTCGGCGGTGAATTCGGCATATCGTGGGCGCGAATCGACCAGAATATTCGCCACGACCTTGTAGGTCTTGGCATCGATGAAATGCGCCATGCTGGTCGATTCCGACGTCGCGACCACCATGCCGCCGTCGGGACTCACGCCCATGCCCTCCGGCTCGACGCCGATCGGCACCTCCTGTGAGACCTTGCCGGTCTTGTAGTCCATGATCGTGACTTCGCTGTCGTCCTCGTTGGCGATGTACAGGATTTTGCCGTCGGGAGAGATGTTGAGAAGCTCGGGATCCGGTCCCGAATCGAGCAGGCGCGTTACCTTCAGCGCATTGGCATCGATCACGGCGAGCTGAGCATCATCCCCAAGGCAGACGACGATGTCCTTTTTGTCGGGCGTAATGATAATGCCACGCGGCCGATGCCCGACCGGAATCGTTTTCACCAGTTTCAGACTCATGCCGTCGACGACGGAAACGGTGTCATCCTTTTCGTTGGTGACGAAGATCAAGAAATCTTTTGCCTGCCCGAACGAGACTCCGGTAAGCAGCGGAGCCAGAGAGGCCGACATTAGAAGCAGAACAGTCCGGCGCGTGATGTGCATCACCTGGCCCTATCGAATCATTTGTTCAGCCGGCATTTCGTCTCGGGCTGGTCGTAGCCGAGCGAGTCGGTCAGATATTTCGGATGCAAGAATCCCTCCTGCGGCGAGATCGAGATGAGTTCGGTCGGATCCACGAGCAGCACCGGTTGCCGCAATTGCAGATCCCAGCTCCTGAAGCTCATCGCTTCACCCTTGTAGCCGTCGACGCCGAATCGATCGGACATCACGTAAGCGCGCACGTCCGCAGGCTTTGCAGAGTTGATATGTAGGATGGTTTCGCCGATAGAATGAACGGCGAGCCACGCCGAATAATCGCGCTCCGTCATGACCCGGCCGGCCTCCCGCTCGAAACGGTGTTGCAATTGGGTCCCGCCATATTCCTCGAAGGGCCTGGCCCAAGCAACGGCGAAGAGGCCCTGGGTTCCAACGACCGGCCGCGGATCCCAGGTGCGATACGACAGATAATCGCCAAACGTTTCGCTCTCGTCGGCCACGACGACGACATCGTAAGGGGGGGCGCCCTGCGTGAGCAGCGGCATTTGCTGCTGAACCTGCTGGTGGCCGGTGTCCGTCCGCCGCGAGCCCGCCGCATAGGTGTAGGAGCGCTCGTCAACGATCTTGGCGCCGAGCCGAGCGGCGGCGCGCTTGACGGCCGCCGCATAGCCGAGATCGGCGGGGTTCTTGCCGGTCACCAGCAGCCAACGCGTCCATTTCTTCCAGACGAGATATTGTCCGAGCGCGTCGGTACGCATCGCCCA
>JASHUD010000052.1 GCA_030040215.1 Methylovirgula sp. | reverse complement strand
CACTGCATGCCGGCCCCGATACGCCCGACGCCTCGCTGCCGCCGGCGCCGGTCGAGACGTACGCTTCCCGATCAAAACCGGACCAGACCTACCAGGATGCCGAGCCCCTGCCGCCGCAGTCGGTACCCAACCCGCAAGCCGGCACGATGCGCGCCGACGGCGCCTTCGTACCCGAAGGCCAGCCCAGCGATTGGGATTTGCAGGGGCATTAGCCGCCCCCTCGCCCCACGAGCGAAGCGAATGGGGAGAGGGTTGGGGGTGAGGGGCACGGGGATTGGCCGCTACTTACCCGGCCCCTCACCCTACCCTCTCCCCGCAAGCGGGGAGAGGGATTCCATCCTGGGGAGAGGGGTTCATATCGTTCCATCGAAACCCGCTATATGATCGCGGCACGCTAACCCAATGGACCACCATGCTGAAGTCGAGCCCCGACGCTTCACTTCGTCTCGCCCGCTACAACGCTCCGCATCAGGCCCTGCACTGGCTGACGGCGGCGGTCATCTTCACCATTCTGCCGCTCGGCTGGGTCATGGTACACATGGCGAAGGACGCGCCGCACCGCGGTCTCTATTTCACCGCGCACAAGTCCTTCGGGCTTATCGCCTTGGCACTCATCGTGGCGCGGCTCGTCTGGCGCGCGCTACGCCCGCCGCCGCCTCTGCCGCCGTGGCTCGAGAAATGGGAGATCGGCCTCGCCCATGCGACGCATTTCTTTCTCTATGCGATCTTCCTGATCATGCCGATCAGCGGCTTCATCCTGTCGAGCGCATCCGGCCATCCCGTCTCGTTCTTCGGACTCTTCGAGCTGCCGCAAATGCCCAAGGACGATTCTCTCTCGAAGCTCGCCGATGGTATCCATGTCTACGGGCAATACGCCGTCTACGTCTTCCTCGCCGCGCATATTCTCGCTGTCGTTTGGCACGTCGCTTTCCGCAAGGACGGCTATATCGAGCGGATGCTGCCCGAACAGGTCAATGCCGAGTAGCGGCGGCGGCGTGCTATTCGCGTCTTACATGAAATTCTGCGGATCGACATCGACCGCGACGCGCACGCCGCCGCGTTCGGGGGGCGCCGTTGCGAGCATGGCGCGCAGAAATCCCTGCAAATCGGCGTTGCGCGGCGCGCGCACCAAAAGCCGGAAGCGATGCCGGCCGCGAATGACCGCGATCGGCGCCTCAGCCGGCCCGAGGAGGGAAATTTCGTCGTCGCGCGGCAATCCGCCGAGCGCGGCAAGCCGCCATTTGGCATTCTGCGGCAGCGCATGCGCGGCGCGGAGCAAGGCGCGTGCGTGCGCCTCGGCGCAGGCGCGGTCCTTGCCCGAGACGATGAGCGCGGCGAGCCGCCCAAACGGCGGCAGACCGGCGCCGCGGCGCTGCTCGCTTTCCTCGCTGTAGAAGCGCTCCGCTTCGCCGGAGAGCAGCGCGCGGACAACAGGATGCGCCGGCTGCCAAGTCTGCACGAAAGCGCGGCTGGCACGCCCCGAACGGCCAGCGCGACCCGTCACCTGCTGCAGGATTTGGAAGGTGCGCTCGGCGGCGCGCGGATCGCCGGTCGAAAGCCCCACGTCCGCATCGATCACGCCAACCAGCGAGAGGAGCGGGAAATTGTGGCCTTTGGCCACGAGCTGCGTGCCGATGACGATATCGCAGGCACCTTTGGCGATATCCTCGATCTCTTGGCGCAGCCGCCCCGTGCCACCCGGAAAATCCGACGAAAGGACGAGTGTGCGCGCCAGCGGCCAAAGTTCAGCGACTTCCTCGGCGAGCCGCTCGACACCAGGGCCGCAGGCGGCGAGCGTATCGACGGCTTCGCATTCGGGGCAGGCGTCGGGACGCCGCTCGATATGGCCGCAATGATGGCAGACGAGCGCCTTGCGGAAACGATGTTCGACCAGCCACGCCGTGCAATTCGGGCACTGGAAGCGATGCCCGCAGGCACGACAAAGCGTGAGCGGCGCATAGCCGCGCCGGTTCAGAAAAAGCAGGACCTGTTCGCCCGCGCCGAGCGTTTCGCCGATTGCCGCCACGAGCCGCGGCGAAATCCATTTGCCGCGCGGCGCCGCTTCGCGCCGCAGATCGATCGCTTCGATTGCCGGCAGCGGGCCGCCGCCGAAGCGGTTGGGAAGTTTCAGGTGCTGGTAGCGGCCTTGTTCGGCATTGACGCGCGACTCGATCGACGGCGTCGCCGAGGCGAGAATCACGGCGGCCCTGTCGATCTGTCCGCGCACCACCGCCATGTCGCGGGCGTGATAGCAGACGCCGTCGTCCTGCTTGTAAGCGGCGTCGTGCTCCTCGTCGACGATGAGCACGGCAAGATCAGCGAACGGCAGAAACAACGCCGACCGCGCCCCGGCGACGACTTTCACTTCGCCGCCCGCCACTCCTTCCCAGATGCGGGCGCGCTTGCACGGACTGACGGAAGAATGCCAAGCGGCGGGACGCGCCCCGAACCGTGCCGCGAACCGGTCGAGGAATTGCGCGGTGAGCGCGATCTCCGGCATCAAGATCAGCGTTTGGCGCCCGGCGCGCAACGCGGCGGCGATCGCCTCGAAATAAACTTCGGTCTTGCCCGAGCCGGTCACGCCTTCGAGCACCGTGACCGAGAATTCGCGTGCCTCCACGGCCGCGGCGAGAGCTTCCGCCGCGCGTTCCTGCTCGGCTTCGAGCTGTGGCTTGGCAAAGGCCGGATCGCACGACCCGGCGACGGGTTCGGGAGGCAGCGCGACAGTAGTGAGCGTGCCCTCGTCGGCAAGCGCATCGATGACGCTCGCCGAACAGCCGGCAAGCTCGACGAGCGCGCGCTTCTGCAACGCCAGTCCGCCTTCGAGCGCGGCGAGCACGCGGGCGCGTGCCGGCGTCATGCGCGCCGGCGGCGGCCCGGCGCGTCTAATGCCGACACGCGGCGGCTCCGGCACGGCGTTGAACGGCGCCTTCACG
>JASHUD010000051.1 GCA_030040215.1 Methylovirgula sp. | reverse complement strand
CGCAGCGACGGACGCTTCTGCCACTCCGAAGAATCCGTGGTCAGCACCGTGATGATATCGTCGACGCCGTTTGTTATGCCTGTGCCGAAATCGCCCGCCTTGAACCGCGGCGCAATGGCGTCGACGATGATGAGTTTTGACAGCGCGTCGGTGAGCGTCGGCTCGAGCCCATAGCCGACCTCGATCCGCACTCTGTGCTCGTTCGGCGCGACGAGAAGAAGCACGCCGTTATTCTTGTCTTTCTCTCCGAGTTTCCAGGTTCGGAAGAGTTCGTTCGCATAAGGCTCGATCTCCTCGCCTTGAAGCGAGCGAACGGTCGCAACGACAAGCTGAATGCCGGACTTCGATTCGAGATCGGCGAGCTTGGTTTCGAGCGCCTGACGCGTCGCGGCGGGGACGATGTCGGCCTGATCGACGACACGACCGGTGAGTGCAGGAAAATCGACCGCCCGCCCCGGAATTGAGGCCGCGAGCAGAACCGCGACAGCAAAGACAACGGAGGCCAGCGCCGAAGCGAGGCAGGAAGAAAGGCGCGCCGCCGAGCTCATCGCAGAGCCACTGGAGAACAGCGCCGCGTCAGAACTTCACCCGCGGCGGCGTTTGCGCATTCTCGTTGGCGGCAAACTCCGCCATCGGCTTGTTGTTGCGGAAGAAGGTCGCAGCCCACAGCACACCCGGAAAGGTCTTTAGCTCCGTATTATAGGCGCGCACCGCCTCGATATAATCGCGCCGCGCGATGGCGATGCGGTTTTCGGTCCCTTCCAACTGCGCCTGCAGCACCAAGAAATTCTGGTTCGACTTCAGATCGGGATAATTTTCGCTGATCGCAAGCAAGTGGCCAAGCGCGCCCGAGAGTTGATTCTGCGCATCCTGAAACTGTTTGAGCTTTGCCGGATCTGTCAGATCGGAGACGTCGATCTTCACCTGCGTCGCCTTGGCGCGCGCCTCGGTGACCGACGTGAGCACGTCCTTCTCCTGCTTGGCGTAACCTTGCACGGTGGCGACGAGATTGGGGATGAGGTCGGCGCGACGCTGATAATTGTTCTGCACGTCCGCCCATTTCGCGTTCGCCTGCTCCTCCAAAGTCGGGATCGTGTTGTAACCGCAAGCCGAGACCGTAAGGCCGACGACGACGATGGCGAAAATTGCGCGGACGCGCGACCGCAATAATTTCATGAACGCCTCTGCCCGGGTTGCGATATATCCGGCTAGACTATGGCTGGTGCGACGACAAGGCAAACAATAGCCTCATCCGCGCTTCTCCCATTTGCCGCCGGCGCCCTGCTGCCAATAGGCCGGCGCGAAACCCTCGCCCTTCAGCCGTTTCCACTGCGCTCGCGCGGCATCGAGCTGATCGGCGTCGTTGCCGTCGAACAGCAGGATCGTGCGCGCGCAGCCCGATCCGTCGGGCGCGAACGCGGCGCCATCGACCAGCACGCGCAGGTTCGCACCGTTCGGATTCTCGCCTTGCGTCGTGAGGTAGACGGGTTGCATCTCGGCGTCGCCGTCGCGCGCGCGCCCGTGCGCGAGAAAGCTTGCGTCGTTGTAGGTCCAAAGCGCTTCGTCGAGCGCGTCGAGCCGTTCCTCGCTTGCCGCCTCAACGACGACGCGCGCGCCTTCCGCGAGCCATTGTTCGACGAGCGGGGGAAGCGCCCATTCGAGCGGCTGGTGCTGAAGATGGTAGAACGAGATCTGCATCGGGCGGGCGGCTCACGCTTCGTAATAATCGGCCACCAGCCTATCGAGCAGGCGCACGCCGAACCCCGATCCCCAGCTTTGGTTGACCTCGTTGGCCGGCGAATTCATGCCCATGCCGGCGATATCGAGATGCGCCCAGGGCGTGCCGTTGACGAAACGCTGCAGGAATTGCGCCGCGGTGATCGAGCCGCCGTGCCGGCCGCCGGTGTTCTTCATGTCGGCGAACTTGGAATCGAGGAGTTTGTCGTAGGCCGGCCCAAGCGGCAGGCGCCAGAGTTTCTCGTTGGTTTCTTTGCCGGCCGCAATGAGCCGCGCGCTCAATTCGTCGTCGTTCGAGAACAGGCCGGCGTGCTCCTGGCCAAGCGCCACCATCACGGCGCCGGTGAGCGTCGCCAGATCGACCATGAACCGCGGCTTGAACTTGTCCTGCACGTACCAGAGTACGTCGGCAAGAACGAGCCGGCCTTCGGCATCGGTGTTGATGATCTCGACCGTCTGGCCGGACATCGACTTAAGGATGTCGCCGGGACGCTGCGCACTCGGCCCCGGCATGTTCTCGACGATGCCGATGGCGCCGATGACATCCGCCTTGGCCTTGCGCGCCGCGAGCGCGTGCATCAGACCGACGACGCAGGCGGCGCCCGCCATGTCGCCCTTCATGTCTTCCATCCCCGCCGCGGGTTTCATCGAAATTCCGCCGGTGTCGAAAACCACTCCCTTGCCGAGGAAGGCGATGGGCTTCGCCCTGCCTTCCTTCTTGTCGCCGCGCCAGCGCATGATCACGAGCCGGCTTTCGCGCTCCGAGCCTTGGCCGACGGCGAGCAAGGCGCCCATGCCGAGCGCCTTCATGGCCGCCTCGTCGAGGACTTTTACCTCGACGCCGAGCTTTTCGAGATCCTGAGCGCGTTTAGCGAATTCCTCGGGGGTAAGGACGTTGGCCGGCTCGTTGACCAGCGTGCGGGCGAGGAGCACGCCTTCGGCCACCGCCTCGCGCGACTTGGCCGCGTGCCGCGCCGCGGCCGGATCTTCGACGGCAATGGCGATCTCCGTCGCGCCGTTCTCTTCGTCGTCCTTTTTCTTGGTCTTGTACTGGTCGAACTTGTAATCGCGCAGCCGGACGCCCTCGGCAAACTCGGCGGCGGCTGCGGCAACCTCCTTCGGCGGGCGCGGCAAATCGAAGACGATCGTAGCGGAAGCGCCGCCGCCGAGCTTGCCCAAGACGAACCCGCCGAGCGTCAGATCGTCGTCGGGCCTGGGCTCCTCTTTAGCTTTGCCCTTTGCGGTTTCCTCGCGGCCCGTTCCGACGACGAGCAGCCGGTCGGCTGCCAACCCGGACGGCGCAATGATATCCAGCGCAGTCGATGCTTTGCCCTTGAACTTTGCGGCGGCCGCCGCCTTTTTGAAGAGCGCCTCGCCCTCGGTGCCGAGCGCTTTGCGTGTTGCCGTGCCCAGCGCCAAATCCTGGCCTGCAAAGACGACCAGCGTCCGCGGCGCGGCGTCGCCTTTTCCGGTTCGTTTCGAGGCGTGGGCGGCAAGCGACGTCAGGGCAACGAAATCGATTTTTACGGACTGTGACATTGGCTTTTCCTGAACCCTTGACGATACACCGATGCAGCGGCCACCTCGCAGGCGCGTTACGATGCGCCAGCCGGATAGCACCTGACCGCGCCGAACTGCCAGCAAATTCGGCGTCGGGACGCGGCGCTTTGGGCACGCCGGTATAGGGGACGCGCAAGGCGTTGGCGCGGTCGCTTCCCCGCCCCGGCGAAGTGATACCCGCCTAAATTCCAGATTCATAACGGGAAATTAGCGTCGCGCCGTCGTGGCGGGTGCGCCACGACGGGCCGCATTCGCTCCGGCCTGCCCTCAAAAAGCCGGGAGCGCCTTGCACCTAAACGGAGGACTATGTAGCCAAAGCAAGATAGGATGAGGTTATTCGGCTCTCGATTCCGAGCGGCCGGAAGCTTCGCGGCCTTCGAAAGGGGATTCCGAAACAGGAGAACTTCACGAAGTCGCAGAGGCGGAGCCGCAAGGCGGACGTTCCTGCCCCTTCTTTTGCACCTGAGTGGCGGTCCGCCGCCGTCTACGGAAGCGCCCGCGTCATGCCGTTCGTCGAGATCCATGTGAGCCTTGATGATCCCGAAGCCCTAAGCACGGCGGCGGTCGGCTTGCTTCGTCGAGGGGCGCCATGACCATCGTATCGACGCTCGGCCGATATTTTTCGCTGCGCTTCTTTAATACGATCATGTCGGTTTTCTTGGCGATCGTCGGCATGGTCTACGTATTCGACTTCGTCGAAATGCTGCGCCGTTCCAATGGAATGCCCGGCATCACGGCGGGCTTTATCGCCGTTTTGTCGCTGTTGCGCACTCCCTCCGTCGCCGAACAGATCCTGCCGTTTTGCGTATTGTTCGGCACGATGGCCGCTTTCCTCGATCTGAGCCGTAAGTTCGAGCTCATCGTGGCGCGGGCAGCCGGCGTCTCGGTCTGGCAGTTTCTTGTTCCGCCGATCGGGATCGCTCTGCTGATCGGCGTGCTCTCGGTCGCGTTGTTCAACCCGCTCTCGGCTGTTATGAAGCAACGCGCCGACGCCATCGAGACAGAGCTCTTCGGCGGCAACGGCCAACAGCGGGGCGATACAACCTTGTGGCTCCGCCAGACGAGCGTCGACGGAGAGGCAATCCTGCGCGCCGCGCGATCGCTCAATTCCGGAACTCTGCTCACCTCGGTCACGGCCTATGTCTACGAGCCCGACGGCCGTTTCGAGGAGCGCGTCCACGCCGAACGCGCCACGCTGCTGCCCGGCGTATGGGAACTGCAGAACGCCGAGATCATCGCGCCCGGCGAGGAGTCGCGCCAGGTCGGCACCTATCTTCTCGCTACCGATCTTTCTCCCGACCGGCTCGCGGAGAATTTTTTGACGCCGGATTCTGTGCCATTTTGGTCGCTGCCGCGGCTGCGCCGGGAAAGCGATCAGGCCGGCCTCGATTCCACCGGTTTCCGGCTTCAATATCAAACGTTGTTGGCAAGACCGCTGCTTCTCGTCGCGATGGTTCTGATCGCCGCTGCCTTTTCCTTGCGATTCTTTCGGATCGGCGGGATCGCGCCGACCATCGGCGCCGGAATCGCCGCCGGGTTCTTGCTCTACTTGGCGACCAAAATGGTCGCCGACTTCGGCAACTCCGGCCTTTTGAGCACGCCGGTCGCCGCTTGGTCGCCGGCCGTGGTCGGCACTCTGCTCGGCGCCTTGGCTCTCCTCAATCAGGAGGACGGTTGATGGGGCGACATTTCGGCCCCACTTGCGAACCGGTCCGTGCCCGCTCGCAGTTGCGTAGGGCGCCGGCCGGGCTGCGAGCGCCGGCACGCGGGTGGGCGCCGGCGATTTTTTTCTTTGCCTCGCTGCTCTGTGCCTTCTGCGCCGGCTGGATCGAACCGGCGGCCGCACAGAGCGCCGGCGCAAATGCCAATTCAAACGCCGCCGTCCAATCCGGCAAGATGTTCGTCGAGGCGGACCAACTCGTTTACGACAAAGACAAGAACACGGTTTCGGCTGTCGGACACGCGCGCATCTATTACGAAGGCCGCGTGCTCGAAGCCGACCGCGTCACCTACGATCGCAACACCGGCCGCGTCTATGCCGAGGGACATGGCAAGATGACGGAACGCGACGGAACGGTTCTTTACGGAGAGCGATTCGATCTCACCAAGGATCTTGCCAACGGATTTATCGAAAGCTTGCGCGCCTCGACTGCGCAGTCCACTTTCTTCAGTGCGCCGCGCACCGAAGTTGCCGGAGGCAACACCGAAGTCTACAATAAGGGCACCTATACGGCCTGCGCGGTTTGTGCCGATAATCCTTTAAAGCCGCCCCTGTGGCGCGTGCGCGCCAAGCGCATCATCCACAACAGGGACGAGAAGATGATCTACTATACGGACGCATGGCTTGAATTCGTCGGCGTTCCGGTCGCCTGGGTTCCCTTCTTCTCATCGCCCGATCCAAGCGTCACGCGCAAATCCGGCGTTTTGTCTCCGATCTATCTTGACGTTACCTATGCGGGAGCGGGCGTAGCCGTTCCGATCTTCTGGGCGATGGCGCCGAACTACGACCTGACGTTCACGCCAACCTATTTTTTCAACGAGGGCTTCTTCGGCACGCTCGAGTGGCGGCACAGGCTCGCAACCGGCGATTATTTCATCCGCGCCAGCGGTATATTCCAGGAACAGCCCGGGCTCTTCCCGCCGGAGCCCTATGACGCCGGCGACCGTACGTTCCGCGGCTCGCTGGAAAGCGCCGGAGCGTTCAAGATCAATGATTTTTGGAAGTACGGATGGGACTTTACGCTGCTTACCGACCGCTGGTTTTTGAACGACTACGCCGTCGCGAACCAGAGCGTGTCGTCGAATTACTACAGCGAAGCGATCTCGACGGCTTACCTGACCGGGCAAGGCGACAACGGCTACTTCGATCTGCGCGGCTACCACTTCGAAGGCCTGACCGCGAACGATCTCGAGCAACAGCAGCCGAACGCGCTTCCGGTTCTCGACTACAACAAAATGTTCAACATCGATCCGGCCAAGACGGGCGGTGTCGGTGGCAACGTCACGCTGGACTTCAACCTAACCAATCTGTCGGAAGAGGCGGCGGCCTATCAGGCGGTCGGTCCGCAGGAATTCGATAAGGCATACAATCTTTACAATGTCTGCACCACCTACACGCCGGGAACGACGGCGAGCAATTGCTTGTTGCGCGGCATCGGCGGCGATTATTCGCGCGCTACGGTGGACGTGTCGTGGCAGCGCAAGTTCATCGATCCCATCGGCGAAATTTGGACGCCGTTTGCTTTCGCCCGCGTCAACGGCCAATGGCTCGATCTCAATTCGACGAACTCCTACACGTTCTCGTCCGCCGCCGGCACGTCGACCATCGGCAACGCGGCGCAGAGCAATTACATTTCGAGCGGCGCGAACGCCTATACGATGCCGGGCGTCGGAATGGAATACCGCTATCCCATTCTCGCCAACACGCCCATCGGCTCCATGGTGATCGAGCCGATCGGCCAGGTCATCGCCCGGCCCAACAACCTGTTGGGCTCGGAATCGCTCGTCAACATGGACGCGCAAAGCCTGGTATTCGACACCACCAACCTGTTCACCTGGGACAAATATTCGGGCTACGACCAATTCGAAACCGGCACGCGGGCCAACTACGGCGGCGAGGCGACGCTGACCTTCAAAAACGGCAGCTACGTAAATTTCATCGCCGGCCAGTCGGTGCAAGTTGCCGGCACCAATAGTTATGCCACCCCCGATGCCGCCAATGTCGGTCTGAGCTCGGGATTGGACACGCCATGGTCGGATTATGTCGCTGGCTTCACCCTGGTACCCGGGCCGATCCTCTCGTTCGGCGCGCAAGGACGTTTCGATCAGGCGACGCTCGAACCGCGCCGCGTCGACGTCGATTCCAACATCAATCTCGGCGCCTGGACCGGCAGCGTGCAGTTCGCCGACTATCAAGCGCAGCCGGTGATCGGCTATCCGGTAACCCGCGAGGGCCTGAATCTGAGTTCGAAGTATCAGCTCGACGCCAATTATTTCGTGCAAGGCAATGTTACGTTCGATATGAGCCGGCAGTATTATCCGGAAGACCTGATTGGCTATACCTATCCCGGACCGTTTGCTATCGCAGCGCTGGGTGCGGAAGCGGGCTACCATAACGATTGCACGACATTCACGGTCAGTTACACTTCGGACTACGTGGATAACGGGACCGGCCAGTTCGTGCACGATCAGACGCTAATGGTTCAGCTTCAACTGCGCACCCTGGGCGATACCACCTTTAAGCAAACGAGCAACAACAACGCTCCTTTGGACGGCATTCCGTGAGCGGCGTCTCGCCTCCACCAAAATGCCATACCGTCGGGAAATAAAGCGGTAAGGAGAAAGGCATCGATGATTTGTTCCGATTTATCCTGCCGCCAAGCCTTTTGGGCGCAGTTCCCCCTGGTTCTGTCGCTCGGTTTTCTGTTCGCGGTCGGATGCGCTTTCCTGCCTGGCTCGCAAGCGCGTGCGCAGGTGATCATCGCGACGGTGAACGGCGATCCGATCACCGACATTGACGTCAACGAGAGAATGAAGCTGTTGCGCGTTCTGCACCAGCCGGCGACGCATGATGCCGCCCTGGAGAGCATGATCGACGATCAGCTGAAACTCGATGAGACCGCCGAATTCAAGATCAAAGCCTCCGACACTGAGATCGGCCAGCAGATCGGTAAGGACGCGGCCAAGCTGAAAATGGCGCCGCAGGCCTTTTTGGAGGAACTGCAAAGCTCCGGAATTTTAGAGTCGAATTTCAAGGAATATTTCGCGGCGGAATACCAATTCCTTCTTCTCGTCGAGGCCTACAACAAAGGCGTCGATGCAAGCGAAACGGAGGTGCGCGCCGAGCTCGCCAAGGACGGCGGCAAGGCCGCTGCGGGAACCAACTATCAACTCCGGCAAATCATCTTTGCGGTATTCGGTTCGAACGCGACGGCGACGGATCTTGAAGAGAAAATGAAAGCGGCGGAACAACTGCGGACACGGTTCACGGATTGCGCCAGCGGTATCCCCCTCGCCCAGGGAATGGATGACGTGGCGATCAAAGATCCGCTCACCCGCAACTCTTTGCAACTCAGCGATTCCGTAAAGGACCTGCTCGACAAGACGCCGGTCGGACATTTGACCCCGCCGGAGCGGACCGCCGACGGGATCGAAATGATTGCCGTATGCGCCAAGGGCGCCTCGGACGACGACACCGCCTTGCGCAACGCCATCTCGCAGAGGTTGCTGGAGGCCGAAATGGAGGCCGACGCCGCGAAGCGGTTGAAGGAAATGCGCGCCCGCGCGGTTGTTGTCGTGAAGAAATAATGGCGGCAGAATTTCGCGGGCCCGTGCTCGCGCTCACGCGTGGTGATCCCTCCGGCATCGGCCCCGAGCTCGCCCTGAAGTCGTGGCTTGCCCTGCATGCGGAAGAAGCGGCGCCGACGTTTTTTGTTATTGCCGATCCGGACGATCTTGCTGGGCTGGCGCGCCGCTTCGATCTGCCGGTTCCGATGGAAACGATCGCGGCCGGCGGCGCGCCGGCGGTCTTTCGGCGCGCCCTGCCGATTCTGCCGCTGCGGCAGCGCGCCAGGGGCGGTTTGGGACGCCCCGATGCCGCCGACGCGGCTGCGACGGTCGAGTCGATTGCGACTGGCGTCGAGCTCATTCGCGCCGGCGCCGCCGACGCGCTCGTCACCAATCCGATCGCCAAAGAAGTTCTGCGACGCGGCGGGTTCCAGCATCCGGGCCATACCGAATTTCTCGGCGAATTGACGCTGCGCTTCTTCGGCCTGAAAGTGCGACCGGTAATGATGCTCTGGTCGCCGGCGCTTGCCGTGGTGCCGGTCACCATCCATGTGCCGCTTGCCGAGGTGCCCGAACGCTTGAATTTCGATCTTCTTGTCGAAACCGGAGAGATCGCGGCGGCGGAGCTGAAAACTCGCTTCGATACCGCCGAACCGCGGCTTGCCTTCGCCGGGCTCAACCCGCACGCCGGCGAAGCCGGTTACATGGGCCGCGAGGAGGCGACGATCATTGCGCCGGCGGTTGCCGAACTCAACCGCCGTGGAATCGACGCGCGCGGGCCCTACCCGGCCGACACGCTGTTCCACGCGGCGGCGCGAAAGCGCTACGACGTCGCAATCGGCATGTATCACGATCAGGTCTTGATCCCCGTCAAGACGCTCGCCTTCGATACCGCCGTCAACGTAACGCTGGGCTTGCCGTTCGTGCGCACGTCGCCCGACCACGGCACCGCCTTCGACATCGCCGCCGAAGGCATTGCCGATCCGACGAGCCTGATCGCGGCGCTGCGCCTCGCCGCGCGGCTGGCGCCCGTCAAAGCGGGCGCGGCGACGTGAAGGACGCTCTGCCGCCGCTGCGCGACGTGGTCGGCGCGCATCGGCTTGTCGCGAAGAAATCGTTCGGCCAGAATTTTCTCTTCGATCTCAACCTCACTTCGCGGATCGCCCGCGCCGCGGGGCCGCTCGACGGAGCGACGATCGTCGAAATCGGCGCCGGCCCCGGCGGCTTGACGCGCGCGCTGCTTGCCGAAGGCGCAGCCCAAGTGATCGCGATCGAGCGCGATCGGCGCTGCCTCGCCGTGCTGGAAGAGATCGCAGCGCATGCGCGAGGGCGGCTCGAAATCGTCGCCGGCGATGCACTCGACATCGACCTCGGCGAGCTAGTGGGCGGACGCCGTCCGGCGCGGATCTGCTCCAACCTGCCCTACAACGTCGCTACGGCGCTGCTTACCAAGTGGCTTCAGTCCGAACCTTGGCCGCCGTGGTTCGACCGGCTCGTGCTGATGTTCCAGAGGGAGGTGGCGCTGCGCATCGTCGCAACGCCTGCTTCGCGCGCCGATTACGGACGTCTCGCGGTGCTCGCCAATTGGCGCGCGGCGACCCACATCCTGTTCGACGTGCCGTCCGCGGCTTTCACGCCGCCGCCGAAAGTCACGTCCTCCGTCGTCGAACTGCTACCCCGCGCGACGCCCCTGCCTTGCGAAGCGAGCCTTCTTTCGGAAGTCACCGAGGCGGCCTTCGGTCAGCGCCGCAAAATGCTGCGGCAGAGCTTGAAAACGCTTGGCATCGAGCCTCTGGCGCTGCTCGAACGCGCGGCGATCGACCCGACGAAACGGGCGGAAGAAATTCCCGTGGAAGGCTTCGTCGCGCTGGCAAATGCGCTGAAGGAGATCCGATTCGACTCCCTCTCCCAATGAGCGAATGGGGAGCGAGTTGGGAGACTGGCTTCGGTGGCAAATCACCTCGCCCCTCACCCTGACCCTCTCCCCGCAAGCGGGGAGAGGGGAAGTTACGTCTTACTCTTCCTTCAGCAATTTCTCGACGAATTCCTCGATCCCCTGTTTCTGCCGCGGGGCGCGCAGCCGTTCGGCCTTGAGGATCGCAACCAAATCTTCGAACGTGCGCTGAATGTCGTCGTTGACGAGCACGTAATCGTAGAGCCGCCAGCGGGCGATCTCGTTGCGCGCGTTGGCGAGCCGTTTGGCGATCGCCACATCGTCATCCTCGGCGCGCCGCTCGAGCCGCGCCTTTAATTCCTGCATCGAGGGCGGCAGAATGAAGATCGTGACGAGATCGCCGCCGCTCTTGGCCTTCAACTGCTGCGTTCCCTGATAATCGATGTCGAAGAGCGCGTCGCGGCCTTGCGCAAGCGTCCGTTCGACGGGCTCGCGCGGCGTTCCGTAGAAATTGCCGTGCACCTCGGCCCATTCGAGCAATTCGCCGTTGTCGCGCATCGCTTCGAACTGCTTCTTGGAAATGAAAGAATAGTGGATTCCGTCGACCTCGCTCGAACGGCGCGGCCGTGTGGTCACCGAGATCGACAAAGTAAGATCGAGCTCGGTCTTTTGCAGGAGCATGCGCGTCAGGCTTGTCTTGCCGGCGCCGGAGGGCGAAGACAAAATCAGCATCAGGCCGCGCCGTCCCATTTCATCCTTGCTTTCGCCGCGCTGCGTCATGGCCGTCATTCGATGTTCTGCACCTGCTCGCGCAGCTGCTCGATTTCGACGCGCAACTCGAGCCCGAGCGCCGTCAACGCCGTATCGTTCGATTTCGCACAGAGCGTATTGGCTTCGCGGCCGAGCTCCTGCGCCAGAAAATCGAGGCGGCGTCCGATCGGACCGCCGCGCTGCAGGAGCCCGTTCATCGCATCGCTATGCGTGGCAAGCCGATCGAGCTCTTCGCGCACGTCGGCCTTGGCGGCGAGCAGCAACGCCTCCTGATAGAGTCTCGCTTCGTCGAAATTGGAATTGCCGGCAATCAAGGCGATCGATTCCATGAGCCGGGCGCGGATCGCGCCGGGCTGGCGGCCCGGCAGCTCATCGGCGGCGCGGCGCAGAGCGGCAATTTTGGCGAGCCGCGCGGCGATGATCTCGGCGAGCGCCGCGCCTTCGCTCCGCCGCGTGGCGACAAGCGCCGCGATCGCTTCGTCGAGGCCGGCAAGCGCCGCTTCCTGCGCTTGCGCCAACTCTGCCGCGTCGTCCGCCTCGCGGACTTCGACCACGCCGCGCACCGCGAGCAGTCCGTCGAGGGAGGCCGGCCGCAACCCCGGCGCGGCTTCTATGCCCGCCAACGCAGTAACGAGCCGCCGCAGCAGCGCCTCGTTGACGCGCACCTCCGGCACGGTCACCTCGCGCTGCGCCGTCAACGTGGCATAGCACGTGCCGCGGCCGAGGCTGCTACCCAAGCGGGCGCGCGCTTCCGTCTCGATCGCATCGAATCCCGGCGGCAGCCGCAGCCGCAGATCGAGCCCTTTGGCATTGACCGATTTGATCTCCCAGGCCCAGCGGAATCCCGCGGTGACTCCCGGGACGCGCGCGAAGCCGGTCATGCTGGCGATCGTCATTCGAAGCCCGAATGGTCTGTTGGCGGAATCGCGGCACACCCCGCAACGGCTTTGCCTGCAACCTCACGCAACATCACTTCACGTCCGCCGGCACGTCCTTGGCGTAATTGAGGTCATAGGTCGTGTTGAGAAGCGGATCGAGCGCGGTTCCTTCGGAAACGTCGACGACGCTCGGTCCCTTCCCTGGCTTCTTCTGTGGTGCGTCCGGTGCCGCCTGCGGCGGGGGGACCAGGAGGTCGGCACCCTGCCGCGGCGCCTGCGTGGTCGCCTGCGGCGGCGCGGAACCCGGCGCATTGCTTTGATCGACGGGCCCATCGAGAAGGTTGGCGGCGGCTCGGGCGGATCCGACGCCGCGTACCGAGATCCCGAGATCGTCGAGGCCCGGACCTACCGCGATCGCCGATTGCGATTGGGTTGCGGCAACGGAATCCGCCGCCGAGGCCCCGACGGAGGCGGCGCCCGGCATCTTCGGTGCGATCGCCGCGACCGCCGCGGCGGCTGAGCCGATCCCAAGCAGCGGCGGCAAATCTTCTCCCGACGCCGGCAAGGCGCCATATACCGATCCATCGTTTTCTCCGCGCTGGTCCGGACGCGGCGGCGGCTGCGGAATATATTTGTCGACGTCGGACTTGTCCTTCTCCAGCTGCCGCCAACGCGCCACGTTGCGCTGATGCTCGTCCAGCGTCTCGGAGAAGACGTGGCCGCCGGTTCCGTCCGCGACGAAATAGAGATCCTGGGATTGCGATGGGTTGGCGACCGCTTCGAGCGAAGCCCGGCCGGGATTGGTGATCGGCCCAGGCGGCAAGCCGTCGATCAGATAGGTATTGTAGGGCGACGGCGCCTCGACTTCCGATTTCTGGATTGGATGCCCGAGCGTCCCCTTGCCGCCGACTAGACCATAGACGACGGTCGGATCGGATTGCAGCCGCATTCGTTTCTGCAGCCGATTGAGGAAGACGGCGGCCACGTGCGGCCGTTCTTCCGCCTTGCCGGTTTCCTTTTCGACGATCGATGCCAAGGTCACGAGTTCATAGGGCGAATGCAGCCGAACGTTACTCGCCCGCCGCGCCCAGATCTGCTCGACAAGCCGCTTCTGGTCCTCTTGCATGCGCCGGATGAGATCGGCGCGCGCCATGCCGCGCGGAACCTTATACGTCTCCGGCAGAAGCGTGCCCTCTTTGGGAATTTCGCGAATATCGCCCATGAGAAGATCGTTGGCGCGCAAACGGTCGACGATTTGCTCGCTCGTCAGGCCTTCGGGAATCGTCACCGAATGGAGGATCTGTTTGCCGTTGACGAGCGTATCGATCACGTCATGCATGCTGGCGCTTTGCCGGAACAGATATTCCCCAGCCCTGACGCGCGAGCGATCACCCTCGATCACCAGCGCCAGATTGAAGATCAATGGACTGCTGATCACCTGTTCTTGCTCGAGCATGCCGATGATGTCCGGCAGATCCGTGCCCGGGGCGATGAAAAGCACCTTGTCGGCGGGGAGCGGTCCCGGCTCTTGCAGACGATGCGCGCCCCATACGACGCCGAACAGTCCGGCGACCGCCGCGATCAGCAGAAACGACAACAGGCCCGAAAGCGCCGACAGCGCCGGGCGGCGATGGCGCGGCGTAGGCGGCGGCGGCGGCGTTTCGGGCTGCAGCGCCTCGTTTGGACTTTGCAATTTCGGGCGGCGGCTGAAAAAACGCGCCGGCTCCGGTGTTTCCGGCCCCGCCGCGCGTTCCTCTTTCTGAATCATACCTCCCATGACCTCACCGTGCCGGCGCTTTCAAAGGCAAGCGATCTTTGTACACGAAACCGCGGCGCGGCAAAATCGTGGCTTTTTCCGGCCGCCCGTAGCTTTGCA
The DNA here is from genome assembly GCA_030040215.1 of Methylovirgula sp. Lineage (GTDB taxonomy): Bacteria > Pseudomonadota > Alphaproteobacteria > Rhizobiales > Beijerinckiaceae > Methylovirgula. The sequence continues at coordinate 22,110 of JASHUD010000051.1, read as the reverse complement.
TGCGCCGGCAGTTTGCGCGCGAATTCTGGCCCGAGCGTGGCCCGGTTCAATCGGGCGCCCGCAAGACGAGACAAGCGTTCGTCCCGCCGAAACCGAAGGAATTCGACAGTGCGAACGCGACCTGCCGCTTGCGGGCCTTATGCGGTACGAGGTCAATGGGTGTCGCAACCGAAGGATGATCGAGATTGAGAGTGGGCGGCACGATCTGATCGCGAATTGCCAGCGTGCAGAAGATCGCTTCGACCGCCCCCGCCGCGCCGAGCAAATGGCCGATCGCCGATTTCGTCGAGGACATCGAGAGCCGCTCGGAGGCCTTGTCGCCGAATAGCCGCTGCACCGCCGCAAGTTCGATCTCATCGCCGAGCGGCGTCGAGGTGCCGTGCGCGTTGATATAGTCGATGTCCTGCGGCGCGATGCCGGCCCGTTTCACCGCAGCCTGCATGGCGCGCGAGGCGCCCTCGCCGCTGCTCTCCGGAGCGGTGATGTGAAAGGCATCCCCGGACATGCCATAGCCGACGACCTCGGCATAGATCTTGGCGCCGCGCGCCTTGGCGCCTTCGTAGGATTCGAGAATGACGCAGCCGGCGCCATCGCCCATCACGAAGCCGTCGCGGTCCCTGTCGTAGGGCCGCGAGGCTTGCTTCGGCCGGTCGTTGAACGCCGTCGATAACGCGCGGCAGGCGGCGAACCCGGCGATGCCGATACGGTTGACCGCCGATTCGGCGCCGCCCGCCACCATCACGTCGGCGTCTTCGAGGCCGATAAGACGCGCTGCGTCGCCGATGGCGTGCGTGCCCGTCGAGCACGCCGTCGCCACCGCGTGGTTCGGACCCTTGAGGCCATGGATGATCGACACGTAGCCGCTCGGGAGGTTGATGAGGCGTCCGGAAATGAAGAACGGCGAGACGCGCCGCGGACCCTTCTCGTGCAGGATCACGGCAGTCTCGGAGATGCCGCCGAGACCGCCGACGCCCGAGCCGATGAGCACGCCGGTCCTAATTCGCTCCTCCTCGGTACGCGGATGCCAGCCGGCGTCGTCGAGCGCCTGCGTCGCCGCGGCGACCGCATAGATGATGTAATCGTCGACCTTGCGCTGATCTTTCGGCTCCATCCACCGATCGGGATCGAACGTCGCGTTTGAGCCGTCGCCGCGCGGCACCTGCATGGCGATCTTGCAGGCGAGGTCGGACGCGTCGAATCCGCGGATCGGGCCGGCCCCGCTGCGGCCGGCAAGCAGCCGCTCCCAGCTTGCGTCGACGCCGCAGGCGAGCGGCGAGACCATGCCAAGACCGGTGATCACCACCCTGCGCATCAAATGACCCGTTTTACTCCCGGCGCCGCGATTATCGAGCCGATCTATTCCACCCCCGCCCGGGGTTTGCAATCCGCGCGATGTGACATCGAGATGGAGCGTAATGGCTCAGACCGAGAAGCGAGCGCTATCGACCGCAAGGCCGCCGTGCATGCGTCGCGGCGCCGCTACTTCCGGGAAACTGGATCAGCTCGCCGTGGCCTTGTCGAGAAATCGGATCGCGTCGCCCACGGTAACAATCGATTCTGCCGCATCGTCGGGGATTTCGACGCCGAACTCTTCTTCGAACGCCATCACGAGTTCGACCGTATCGAGCGAATCAGCCCCCAAATCTTCAATGAAATTTGCGTCATCGGTGACTTTGTCGGCGTCGACGCCGAGATGCTCGATGACAATTTTCTTCACGCGCTCGGCGACATCGCTCATGGTCGTTTGATCCTCGTCCTTATCCGTGCTGGCGCTAGCTTATATCCCGAGCGCGTGCAAGTGGCCCTCGACAGCGATCACTTGCGATGCGCACCGACAGTCCCTCGATGATCCGATTGAATGCCTTTGCGAGGAACGCGCAAAGCCGCATCGCGCCGTCCCCAAGGATGGACCCACCCGCCAACTGATGTTGGCGTGGTAACATACTTCAAACGGGTTGGCGAGTACCCGCGACGCAACCGCGCGTCGCGCGTTAGCCGGTTCAAATCATTGCCATTCCACCATTCACGTGCAAGCTCTGGCCGGTGACGTAAGCAGCCGCGGGGCTGGCCAGATAAACGACCGCCGCGGCGACGTCTTCGGGCGTGCCGAGCCGTCCCATCGGCACCCTGGCGAGCAGTTCCGATCTTTGCCGCTCGTCGAGCGCCGCCGTCATCGCGCTTTCGATCACGCCCGGCGCCACGCAGTTTACGGTCACGTTGCGGGTCGCGACTTCCGCCGCCAGACTTTTGCACATGCCGATCATCCCAGCCTTCGACGCCGCATAGTTGCTCTGCCCCGGATTGCCCACCACGCCGACGATCGAGGTAATACCGATGATCCGCCCGAACCGGCGCTTGACCATTCCCTTCAGCGCGGCGCGCGCCAAGCGAAAGCCGGCGGTGAGATTGACGGCGATCACCAGATCCCATTCCTCGTCCTTCATCCGCAACGCCAGATTGTCGCGCGTCAACCCGGCGTTGTTGACGAGAATATCGAGGCGGCCCATGGCCGCTTCCGCCGCCGGCACCAATTGTTCGACGGCGTTCGGGTCGGCAAGATCGCAAGGTAGAACGTGCACGTTGTCGCGCAATTCGCCGGCGAGCGCGCCGAGCTTGTCTTTGCGTGTTCCGGAAAGCGCCACGCTTGCGCCGTTTCGGTGCAACGCGCGGGCGATCGCCCGGCCAATGTCGCCGCTGGCGCCGGTAACGAGCGCCGTCCTGCCGGAAAGTTCGAGCATCATTGCGCCTCGTGCGTTCAACCCGCGACTTCGTAAGCCTGAACCTCGTGCGGCGTTCCGACCGCAATGCCGGTCGCCTTCTCGACGATGCGCTTCAACAGGCCGGTCAAGACTTGGCCGGATCCCAGCTCGATGAATTCCGAGACGCCGCGGCCGGCCATGAAGGCGACGCTTTCGCGCCAGCGGACCGTGCCGGTCACTTGCTCGACAAGCCGTTCGCGGATCTCGAGCGGGTCTTCGACCGGCGCGGCAAGCACGTTGGCGACCAAGGGTACCTTCGGCCTTTTGATCTCGACGTCCCGCAAAGCCTCGGCCATGACCTTCGCGGCCGGCGCCATCAGCGCGCAATGAAACGGCGCCGAGACCGCCAACGGGATGGCGCGGCGCACGCCTTTGGCTTTGGCAAGCTCGATCGCGCATTCGACTGCCGGCTTCGCGCCGGAGATGACGATTTGGCCGCCACCGTTGTCGTTGGCGACCGCGCAGATCGCCTGGGTTTGCTGCTGCGCTTGCACCGCGATGGCCGCGCCCGCCTCGTAATCGAGGCCGATCAACGCCGCCATCATGCCCTTGCCCACGGGCACGGCGCGCTGCATCGCTTCGCCCCGGCGGCGCAGCAGCCGCGCCGCATCGGCAATCGTCAGGGACCCGGCCGCGGCAAGCGCCGAATATTCGCCGAGCGAATGGCCGGCGACAAAGGCCGCATCGCGGCGCAAATCGAGGCCCGCTTCCGCTTCCAACGCGCGCAGCGCCGCAAGGCTCACGGCCATCAGCGCCGGTTGCGTGTTGGCGGTCAAGGTGAGCTCTGCCTCCGGGCCTTCGAACATCAGCGTCGAAAGCCTCTGCTGCAAAGCTTCGTCGACCTCTTCGAATACCCGGCGTGCCGCGGCGAACGCCTCGGCCAAGGCTTTGCCCATGCCAACGGCTTGCGATCCCTGCCCCGGAAAAACAAACGCCTTCGCCATACCCCGCCTTCGCGACCGGCAATTCGGATTGGTGCGAGTGGCATTGCGGCGGCCGATCTGTCAAGCGGCCCGTAGTTTGCTTCGAACTCATGTCGATTTCGATTGCCTTGACGCCGGGTCCTCAGGCACGATTGAAAACGTTGGCATAGATACGGAGCACGCGGAGCATGGACATTCCGGGAAAGGCCTGCGGGGCCTGCAGCATGTGCTGCAAAGTGCTCGAGATCGAAGAATTGGAAAAGCCCGCGGGCCCGGCCTGCAAGAATTGCATCGTGGGCGGCGGCTGCCGGATCTACGAGCAGCGGCCCAACGTTTGCCGCGAATTCGAGTGTCTCTGGAAGAATGATCGTAACATGGGCGCAAAGCTGCGGCCCGACCGCGTCGGAACCATTCTGATGGAAGACGAGGAATGCAACGAATACCGCGCCGTCTGCGATCCCGACAAACCTCTTGCTTGGCGCACGCCGCTCGTGTTCCAGCACCTTGTCTCCGTGGCCAAGAGCGGCCGCATCGTGGTAGCTAAGGCAGGGATGAAATCCTGGCGCATCCACGCCAGCGGCGAATGGGGTCCTTACGTCTGAAGTGCGCACGGGAGTAAACGACGGGCCCGCGTGGCATAATAGTACCCAAAACGGAAGCTATACGCGCGGCCGCATCAGGAGGAGAACGTCCATGAACCACGTATCGAAACTTGCCCTCATTGCGATCATTAGCGGCTTAAGCTTGAGCGGACCGGCATTGGCGCAGAACGCGCCCGCAACCACCTCCAAGCCGATGGCAAAGACGCATTCCCCGCAATCCATCGAATGTTCCAAAGAGGCCGATGCGAAGGGCCTGCACGGCGCGGCGCGCAAAAAGTTCCGCAAGGCCTGCATGAAAGGCGCCGGCGGTATGGGCAAGTCGGACGTCGACTAAGGCCGGATCGCGCCGCCGACGTATGCACCGCCCATCATGTGCAGGCTCATGTGCACGCCGTTGATATCCACGTCGGCGGACGGGGCGCCAGCATGTTGCGCTCCGCTGCCGGCGTTGCGGCTGCCGGCGTCGGGCGAAGTGCCGGGTGCCGACGGATAATCAAGCGCCGAGCCAGGCGGGCTCGCCCCCGCGTCCCCGGCGTGGGCCACGCCGCAGAGGCCGCACAGGGCCCATACAAGAACGAGCCTTTCCAGCATGCGATTCCCGCAATCGGTTGGGATACCGGCATATTCGGCGAGCATATTCGCCAATGTGCCGGCGCGTCAAAAGGACCGCTTTCACGATCGGCTGATCGGGCGCGATCGCATCCTTGATTTCGCGCCATTTCCACGTATAACGCGCCCTCGCAAGTTTTGGCTTGCTCTGCGGCTTCGGCCGGGGGCTGAACGGAAGGCGCGCAACGATCCCCGATCCCGGCGCGCAGGGTTTCCCGTCTTCCCGTGTCTCCGCCTTCGTTCGTTCGAGCCTTTCCCGGGCTCGAAGGGCTTTGCGCCGAGCCGCGCGCAGAAAGGAAAGGCACGAACATGGCTCTCTACGAGCATGTCTATCTGGCGCGCCAGGACGTATCCGCCCAACAGGTGGAAGCCCTGAGCGAGCAGTTCAAAGCGATCATCGAACAGCATAGCGGCAAGGTCGAGAAGATTGAATATTGGGGCGTCAAGTCCCTTGCCTACCGCATCAACAAGAACCGCAAGGCGCATTTCACGCTGTTTAACCTCGACGCGTCGGCAAGCGCGGTCGCCGAGATGGAACGGCAGATGCGCATCAACGAAGACGTGCTGCGTTTCTTGACGCTGCGCGTCGAGGAATTGGAGCAGGGTCCGTCGGCGATGATGCGCAAGCGCGACGACGACGACCGCGAACGGGGCGAGCGCGGAGAACGTGGAGAACGCGGAGAACGCCGTAGCCGCTCCGAGCGCGGCCCGCGGCGTCGCGATGAGTCGAACATGAGCGAAGAAGGAGCGTTCTGATGGCTTCGCTCGCAGCGCCGGCCCGCCGGCCCTTCTTCCGCCGCCGCAAGACCTGCCCGTTCTCCGGCCCGAATGCGCCGAAGATCGATTACAAGGATACGCGGCTCCTCTCCCGTTACATTTCCGAGCGCGGCAAGATCGTGCCCTCGCGCATCACCGCCGTCTCTGCTAAGAAGCAGCGGGAATTGGCGAAGGCGATCAAGCGGGCGCGGTTTTTGGGGCTCCTGCCCTATTTGATCCGCTGAGATCTCGCTGCCTTGGAATTCGCAGATAAAAGGATCGCCGGCTTGCGGCGGTTCGGTTGGGACGGGATCCCTAACCGCATTGGCGGGACAGCTCGGCGATGGTGAACAAACAAAATTCCGACTTGCGGGTACCGATCGCGCTCGGCAGCGGGCTTGCGGCGACGCTGCTTCTCGTCGGCCTGCTGCGGCAGGGCACGTGGCCGGCCTTGTTTCTCGCTTCGCTGTCGCCGTTGCCGCTGATGATCGCGACGCTCGGCTTCGGACACATGACGGGTCTTGGCGCCGTCGCGATCGCGGTTCTCACCTTCGTCGCCCTGATGACGGCGACGGCAATTCCGCAGAGCGGCTTTGTCGACGCGGGCCTCACGGCGGGGCTCGGCGGCCTCGTCTTCGCCGCATGCCAAGCGCTTCCCGCCTGGTGGCTCGCGCACCTCGCGGGCTTCAATAGGAGCGATCCGGCGCTGCCTTGGAGCGCGCGGCGCAACGAAAGCGGCAAGACGCGCGATTATTATCCGTTGGGCGGCATCGTCCTGCAGGCGGCGCTGATCGGTTTCGCGATCGTGGGCTTTGCGACGCTCGCGGCAAGTCTTGGGCAAGTCAATTTCGACGCGGCTCTCGACAAAGCCGCGGCAAAGATCGCCCCCTTCCTCGTCCAGGCGCTCGGCTCTTATGAGCTGCCCAACGGCGTCGATCTTCTTTCGCTCGCGCATCTGGTAATTCGCGCGATGCCGCCGCTCACCGCTTCGATGATTTTCGTGGCGCTGCTGTTCAATCTGTGGCTGGCGGCGCGTATCGTGCAGGTCTCGAACCGGCTGACGCGGCCGTGGCCCGATATCGCACATGAACTGCGCGTGCCGCGTCTGCTGGGCATCGCGTTCGCGGCGTCCGTCGCATTTTGCCTGCTCGGCGGCGTCGCCGGCGTGATCGCCAGCGAGGCGGCGGCGGTGCTCGCCATCCTCTTCGCCCTGCAAGGATTGTGCGTGATCCACGATCTGTCGCGCGGCGCGAAATTCCGCAGCGCCATGCTTTGCGCGCTTTACGTCGTGCTGGCGCTGCTCATGCCTTGGCCGCTCGTTGCCTTCACGCTCGTCGGTCTTATCGAGGCGGCTTTCGGCCTGCGCGACCGCAAAGCCGCGGCCTCCCATAGCTAAAAGGATTGGACGCATGGAAGTCATTTTGCTGCAACGCATCGCCAGGCTCGGACAGATGGGCGACACGGTGCGCGTCAAGAACGGCTACGCTCGCAATTTCCTCTTGCCGACCGGCAAGGCGCTGCGCGCGACCGAGGCCAACAAGAAACGCTTCGACGAGCAGCGAGTCGAGCTCGAAGCGCGCAATCTGGAGCGCAAGGGGGAGGCCGCAGCCGTCGCCGCGAAGCTTGGCGGCCAAAGCTTCGTCATCATTCGCCAGGCGGGCGAGACGGGGCACCTCTACGGTTCCGTGTCGGCACGCGACATCGCCGAGGCGGTGAGCGCCGGCGGGTTCCATACGAGCCGCGAGCAGATCGCACTCAAGGCGCCGATCAAGACGCTCGGCCTGCATGAGGCGCCCGTCCGCCTCCATCCCGAGGTCGAATGCGCCGTTACCATCAACGTCGCGCGCTCGCCCGAAGAGGCGGAACGCCAGGCCAAGGGCGAGACGATCAGCATCGCGCCGGAAGCCTCGGCCGAGGAGCTCGGCCTCGAGGTCGGCGCGGCGCTGGCCGAGGCGAGCGGCGAGGAGGCTTAGTCCACCGCCCCGCCTTGCCATCCAACGTCGCAGCCAAGCCTTGCGCGCGGCTGAACCGCGCCGGAGATCAAAGCGTTCGCAAAGTCCAGGTCGCGCCGCGCCACGGCCCGAAAAATTCCCCGCTTGTGGATTTCGTGAACGCCGCCGGCCGCCCCTATATTTTCCTCCCTTTCCCGCGCAGCACATGCAAGAAGAGCGCTTCCCTTGGGTGAAGTGAGATTCGCCTACCAACATGCCGGCAACGGAACGTTTTCCCGCATCGACCGCACTCGCCGCCGCGCCGCCGCGCGCCGGAGAGCTGGGCTTTCGCGAGCCTCCCCACAATATCGAGGCCGAACAGGCGTTGCTCGGCGCGATCCTCGTCAACAACGACGCCTTCGACCGCGTCTCCGACTTTCTGCAGGCACAGCACTTCTCGGAGGAGCTGCACCGGCGCATCTACGACGTCGCCGCGCAGCTGATCCGCGCCGGCAAGCTGGCGACCCCGATCACCCTCAAAACCTTCCTCGGCGAACACGATCTGGGCGGCGTCACGATCGCCCAATATCTCGCCCGGCTCGCGGCGGAAGCGACGACCATCATCAATGCCGCCGATTACGGCCGCACGATCCACGATCTTGCGGTACGCCGCGATCTCATCGTCATCGGCGAGGATATCGTCAACGGCGCCTATGACGCGCCGATCGCGGCCTCACCGCGCGACCAGATCGAAGAGGCGGAACGCAAGCTCTATTCGGTCGCCGAGACCGGCCGCTATGAAGGTGGCTTCCACCGCTTCTCCGACGCTTTGGCGACCGCCGTCGATATGGCGGCCAAGGCCTGGGAGCGCGACGGACGCCTCTCGGGTCTGGCGACCGGGATGAGCGACCTCGACAAGATGCTCGGCGGACTTCAAGCCTCGGACCTCGTCATCATCGCCGGGCGCCCGGCGATGGGTAAATCCGCGCTTGCGACCAATATCGCATTCAATATCGCGCGCGCCTACGAATTCGAGGCGCGGCCGGACGGCACGCAAGCGACAGTGAACGGCGGCGTGGTCGGCTTCTTTTCGCTCGAAATGTCAGCCGAGCAGTTGGCGACGCGCATCGTCTCCGAACAGGCGGGCGTGCCTTCCTACAAGATCCGCCGCGGCGATATTTCGGAGCCCGAGTTCCATCGCGTCGCGCAGGCCGCACGGGAGATGCAAACCATTCCATTCTACATCGACCAGACCGGCGGCATTTCGATCGCCCAGCTCGCCGCCCGCGCCCGCCGTTTGAAGCGCCAGCGCGGTCTCGACCTGCTTGTCGTCGATTATATTCAGCTGCTTTCTGCGTCGAGGACGCGCAGCGACAATCGCGTACAGGAATTGACCGAGATCACGACGGGACTGAAAGCGTTGGCCAAGGAGCTCAATGTTCCAATCCTCGCGCTCTCGCAGCTTTCCCGTCAAGTCGAGGCACGCGACGACAAGCGTCCGCTGCTCTCCGACTTGCGCGAATCGGGCTCGATCGAGCAAGATGCGGATGTCGTCATGTTCATATTCCGCGAAGAATATTATTTGAAGAACAAGCAGCCGCACGAGGGGACGGAAGAATTCCTCGAATGGCAGTCGAAGATGGAACAGGTGCATGGCAAGGCCGAGATCATCATCGGCAAGCAGCGGCATGGGCCGACCGGCACGGTCGAACTCGCCTTCGAGGCGGAAGTGACGCGGTTTGCCAATCTGGCGCGCGAGGAAGATCTGCCGGCGCGGATCTAATCGTGGCGGTAAAAAATTAGCTCGTCATTGCGAGCGAAGCGAAGCAATCCTGTTTTTCTTGACATCCTGGATTGCTTCGTCGCTTCGCCCTCGCAATGACGCAGATCGATAACGATGGCAAAAACACGAACGGCCTTCATCTGCCAAAGCTGCGGGGCGGTGGCGCCGCGTTGGCAGGGACGCTGCGATTCCTGCGGCGCGTGGAATTCGCTCGTAGAGGAGACGGTCGGCGCGCCGTCGCGCGGCGCCGGCAAGGGTCGCGTCTTCGCGCTCTCCGACCTCGGCACCGCGACGCTTCCTCCGCCGCGCATCACGACAGGGATCGGCGAATTCGATCGGGTGCTCGGCGGCGGTTTCGTGCCGGGCTCCGTGCTGCTCCTCGGCGGCGAACCGGGCATCGGCAAATCGACGCTGCTCATCCAGGTCTGCGGCGCGCTCGCCGCGCAAAACCGCCGCGTCGTCTATATCTCCGGCGAAGAAGCCATCGATCAGGTGCGGCTCCGCGCCGAGCGTCTCGGGCTCACCCGCACCGGCGTGGAATTCGCCGCCGAAACGCAAGTCGAAGACATCCTCGCGACGCTTCACGAGGGTCCCGTCCCTGCCCTGCTCGTCATCGATTCCATTCAGACCATGTGGACCGAGACGGTCGATGCCGCCGCGGGCACGGTCACGCAAGTGCGCGGCGCGGCGCAGGCATTGATCCGCTGCGCCAAGACCACGGGCGCGAGCCTCATTCTCGTCGGCCACGTGACCAAGGACGGACAGATCGCCGGTCCGCGCGTCGTCGAACATATGGTCGACGCCGTGACCTCCTTCGAAGGCGAAGGCGGCCGCGACTTCCGCATCCTGCGCACCCTGAAAAACCGGTTCGGCCCGAGCAACGAGATCGGCGTCTTTGAGATGACCGGGCGCGGGCTCGTCGAAGTCGCCAATCCTTCGGCGCTGTTTCTCTCCCACCACGGCGAAGCGACGCCGGGCATCGCAGTCTTCGCCGGGATGGAGGGAACTCGACCGCTGCTCGCGGAAATCGAGGCGCTCACCGCGCCAAGTGCCTTGGGCATGCCGCGCCGCGCCGCCGTCGGCTTCGATCCCAACCGGCTCGCGATGATCCTCGCCGTGCTCGAAGCGCGCGCCGGCCTGCGGCTCGGCCAGCACGACGTCTATCTCAACGTCGCCGGCGGATTGCGCATCAACGAACCGGCCGCCGATCTCGCCGCCGCCGCGGCGCTCGTTTCCTCCTTCAGCGGGCGGAGCCTGCCGCCGCATGGCGTCTTCTTCGGCGAGATCGGACTATCGGGCGCGATCCGGCCGGTCGCGCATTCCATCGCCCGTCTGAAAGAGGCCGCTAAGCTCGGATTTACGCGCGCCATCGTCCCGCCCGCGAATCAAGAGCCGAGAGAGACGTGCCCCGAGAACATCGCGACAAAATCCTGCCCTGAAGCCGCCGATCTCGTCGCCTTAATTGCGTCTCCCGAGCGGCCGGCAAGCGCCGGCCGCAGGTGACGGCGCCGGATTGCTTCGCTATAACGCTGCCAAATCCACGTGAGGCCGTCTATGCCCTCCTATCTCGATCTCGGCGTGATCGCCATCGTCCTGATTTCGGCAGTTCTTGCCATGGTGCGGGGGTTCACGCGCGAGGTTCTGGCCATCGCTTCTTGGGCGGCGGCCGCCATTGCCGCCATCTACTTTCACCCCTACCTGATGCCTTATGTAAAGCCCTACGTCGGCAAAGATACCGTGGCGCTCGCCATCTCCGCGGCGATCGTCTTCTTCGTGACCTTGATCGTCGTGTCGGTGATTACCGTGAAAATCTCCGACGCGATTCTCGATTCGAAAGTCGGTCCGCTCGACCGCTCGCTGGGGTTTGTGTTTGGCGCCGTGCGCGGCGTTTTGCTCTGCGTGATCGCGTTCGTGTTCTTCAATTGGCTCGTCCCCGAAAAGGCGCAACCCGACTGGGTGAAGGACGCGCGCATGAAACCGATGCTGCAATCGACCGGCGACGGATTGATCGCAATGCTTCCGGACGACCCCGAGGGCCTGCTCAATCGATTGCGCAAGGCGAAAGGGGCAAGCGAGGAGGCGGTGCCCGACACTGATGTCGGCGTGCCGCCGGGAAACGCCGGGCCGGCGCCAAATCCGCCTGCAGCGCCCAACACCGCCGCGGCGCCCCCTGCGCCGCCGGCGCCAGCGCCAGCAGCGCCAACCGCTCCGGCTCCAGCCGCGCCGTCTGCTACCCCGCCCGCTCCGCCGCCCAACTGAGCTTTCGCCTCATGGCGCTAAGCCTTTGTTTCTGCATTTATTTACCTGTATTGGCAATGGCTTGCCCGCGGCCGCGGATTTCTGGGCCTAACTTTCGAGGAAGGCTGGAAATTCCTGGCATTCGGCGGGTGTGCTATTATGTGAACCAAGGTGGTTGCCGCGCCATTGGCGCAGGGCACGGGAAGGTAGGCGGCTTTGCGCTGCGGTCCTAGCGAATCGATGGGTGCCAAGGCTCTCCGGGGCGAGGAGAGGTTCGACTGGGATGCCGATCGGCTGCGCGAGGAATGCGGCCTCTTCGGTATTTTCAACCATCCCTCGGCGGCGACGATCACGGCGCTTGGACTGCATGCACTGCAGCACCGCGGCCAGGAAGCGGCGGGCATCGTCACCTTCGACGGGCATCGGTTCAATTCCGAGCGTCGTCTCGGCTTGGTCAGCGAACATTTTTCGAAGCTTTCGACGATCGAGCGTCTGCCGGGCCGCTCGGCCATCGGCCACGTACGCTATTCGACGACCGGCGAAACGATTCTCCGCAACGTCCAGCCGCTTTTCTCGGAGCTGAGTTCCGGCGGCTTCGCCATCGCCCATAACGGCAATCTGACGAACGGCCTGACCTTGCGCCGCGACCTCGTGAAAGAGGGCGCGATTTTCCAATCGACCACGGATACCGAAGTCATTCTTCACCTTGTGGCGAAGAGCCGGCGGGCGCGCGTCATCGAGCGTTTCATCGAAGCGTTGCGGCAGATCGAGGGTGCCTATTCGCTCGTCGCGCTGTCCCACAAGAAGCTCATCGGGGCGCGCGATCCGCTCGGCATTCGGCCGCTGGTGCTGGGCGAGCTCGACGGTCATTACATCCTCGCCTCCGAAACCTGCGCGCTCGATATCATCGGAGCGCATTTCGTCCGCGACGTCGATAACGGCGAGATCGTGGTGATTTCGGAAAGCGGGATCGAGAGCCTGCATCCGTTTCCGAAACGCCCGTCGCGGCCGTGCATTTTCGAGTACATCTATTTCGCGCGGCCCGATTCGATCGTTCACGGCCGCTCGGTCTACGACGTGCGCAAAGCCATGGGCAGCGAGTTGGCGCGGGAAACGAAGGTCGATGCCGACGTCGTCGTTCCGGTTCCGGATTCGGGCGTTCCCGCGGCGCTCGGCTTTGCGCAGGAATCGGGAATTCCCTTCGAGCTCGGCATCGTCCGCAATCACTATATCGGCCGCACCTTCATCCAGCCGACCCAGAGCGTGCGCGAACTCGGCGTGCGGCTCAAGCACAACGCCAACCGCGCCGCCATCGCCGGCAAGCGGATCGTGCTCATCGACGATTCGATCGTGCGCGGCACGACCTCGCTAAAGATCGTGCGGATGATGCGCGAGGCCGGCGCCCGCGAGGTGCATTTCCGCATCTCCTCGCCGCCGATCACCCATCCCGATTACTACGGCATCGATACGCCGGAGCGCGACAAACTCTTGGCGGCGACGCATTCGGTCGAGGAAATGCGCCGCTATATCGGCTGCGATACGCTCGCCTTCCTGTCCGTCGACGGGCTCTACCGGGCGATGGGCGAGACCGGCCGCGATGCGGCGCGCCCGCAATTCACCGATCATTGTTTCACCGGCGATTATCCGACTACGCTCACCGACGTGAGCGGCGAGACGAAGTCGCAGCTCTCGCTGCTCGCCGAGACCGGCTGAACGCAGGTCCGATCCGAACCTCCTCATAATGTCTCTCTCTGGCCGCATCGCACTCGTGACGGGCGCTTCGCGCGGCATCGGCCGGGCGGTCGCGCTCGAACTGGCGCGCGCCGGCGCGCATGTCATCGCGCTCGCCCGCACGCAAGGCGGCCTCGAAGAACTCGACGACGCGATTCGCGCCGAGAAGAGCGAAGCGACGCTGGTCCCTTGCGACCTCAAGGACTTTGCCGGCCTCGACCGGCTGGGGACGGCGATCCACGCGCGCTGGAAGAAGCTCGATATTTTCATCGGCAACGGCGGAATTTTGGGTCCGCTTACGCCGCTCGCGCATGTCGAGCCCGCCCAATGGGAGGACATCATCGCGGTCAACGTCACCGCCAATTGGCGGCTCATCCGGGCGCTCGATCTGCCGCTGCGCCAATCCGACGCCGGCCGCGTTGTGATGATCACCTCGGGCGCCGCGCATCTGGCGCGCGCCTATTGGGGTCCCTATGCGATCTCCAAAGCGGCGCTCGACGAACTGGCGCGGACCTATGCGGCCGAAACCGAGGCGACCTCGCAGGTCAAGGTGATGCTGGTCAATCCTGGGCCCATGCGTACCCGCATGCGCGCCGCCGCAATGCCCGGCGAAGATCCCGAGAGTTTACCGCCGCCGGAAGCGCTGGCGCCGAAAATCGCCGCGCTCGCCAGTCCCGCATGGACGCAAACCGGCAAGCTTTACGATTTTCCGACCGACGCGATCTTGGATTTCCGTGCGCCGTGGCAGGCGCGAGAGGATCTATTGCCGTGAAGCTCTCGCCGCGTCAGCGGCGCCGAGCGGCGCGGTAGAAGCGCTCGAGGATCGATGTTCGTTCGAAACATCGCGGGACGTTTTCGCACTCTTCCTCGCCTCGACGTGGAAATGCGACTTGATACCGGCCGCCCGGTCGCCGGCCGCTCCGGCCCGCTCGAGCTCGTCCTCCATCTGTTGCAACTGCGTCGACGTCTTCAGCTTCGGCCGGGCGATGTCGTTGCCGCCCGTCGTCTGATAGTGAAGCGTGTCCTCCGGAGGGCGGGTCGCCTTTACGAAAGGCTTGGCCTCGGGAGCGTCGGTCCAGAACTTGGTGTTCAGGAACACGTCGATGGGCGTGCCGCCGCCGTAAGGCTGCGGCGGCTTGCTCGCATCCTTCGGTTGCTCATAGGTGCAAATCGGGCTGACGCAGTCCCAATAATGGTGCTGGCCTCGCGTCGCCTGCGGCGTCGGCGATTGGCCCTCCTGGGCGAAGCCTGGCGCCGCGCCGAAACCGGCCAAAACGGCCGCGGCCCAAAGAAATGCAGCGATTCGCCGCGTGACCCACATCGGGAACCTCTCGGTTTCGTCCCACAGCCGTGCGAAGTAATGCGATTCCTAGCCTTGGAATAAAGCTCTATCATGGCACCCGGAGGTGGGACGATCGCATGGCAAAGAAGCGCAAGAAGCACGGCCAGCCGGCCAAACGCGGCGATTTTCCCTCGCCGAGCGCGTCCGCCCCTGAGCCGCCGGAGACGCCCAAGGCAACCGATTCCGCCGCGCCGGATTTCGATCGGCTTTCGCAAAATCTCGCCTTACTGATCGCGGAAAGCGGCAAGGCCCTCGCCGCTCTTATCAAGTCTCCCGAACCAAGCGGAAACGGCTTCGCCGACACCGTGCTCGATGCGGTGCAAAGCTTCGGACGCGTGGCCGAATATTGGCTCGCCGATCCGCAACGCACGGTCGAGGCGCAGACCGCGCTATCGACGAATTTCCTGAGCCTCTGGGCGCATACGTTGCGGCGGCTTTCGGGCGAATCCGACGAACCCGTCGTGCCGTACGATCCCGCCGACCGGCGTTTTGCCGCGCCGCAATGGCGCGAAAGTCCGATCTTCGATTTTCTGCGCCAGGCGCACGCGATTTCGGCGAGCTGGGCGGAGACCCTCGTCCAACGCTCGGAGACGATCGATCCGCGCACCAAACAGAAGGCGCAATTCTATCTGCGCCAGCTTGCCAGCGCTCTGTCGCCCTCGAACTTCATCGGCACGAATCCCGAACTGCTCAGCGAGACGCTGCGTTCGAGCGGCGAAAACCTCGTGCGCGGCGTTGGACTGCTCACCGAGGACATCAAGGCCGGCGGCGGAAAGTTGCGCATCCGGCAGAGCGATTCCTCGAAATTCGAACTCGGTGTCAACGTGGCGACGACGCCCGGCAAGGTGATCTTCCGCAACGAGCTGATGGAACTCATTCAATATGCGCCGGCGACCGAACAGGTCTTTAAACGGCCGCTGCTGATCATCCCGCCGTGGATCAACAAATATTACATCCTCGATCTCAACGCCGAGAAGAGCTTCGTCCGATTCGCGGTGGATCAAGGCCTGACCGTATTTCTGATCTCTTGGGTCAATCCGGATGCACGGCATCGCGACAAAGATTTCGAGGCCTATCTTGAAGAGGCAGTATTTGCGGCCCTCGACGTGATCCGCAAAGCGACGGGGGAAACGAGCGTGCACGCGCTCGGCTATTGCGTCGGAGGAACGTTGCTGGCGATCGCCCTCGCCTTGATGGCGGGCCGCCGGGACCGGCGTATCGCCAGCGCGACGTTCTTCACGGCCCAGACGGATTTCACCGATGCCGGCGATTTGAAGGTGTTCATCGACGAGGAGCAGATCCGCCAGGTCGAGGAAAGCATGGCCGAGAAAGGCTATCTCGACGGAGCAAAGATGGCGGCCGTGTTCAACATGCTGCGTCCGAACGACCTTATTTGGTCGTTTGTCGTGAATAGTTACATGCGCGGCCAGCCGCCGTTGCCATTCGATCTCCTGACCTGGAATTCCGATTCGACGCGGATGGCCGCCGCCAATCACGCCTTTTATTTGCGCAATTGCTATCTCGAGAACAAGCTCGCCAAGGGCGAGATGGTGATCGACGGCGAGATGCTCGACCTCTCCGAAGTGACGGTGCCGATCTATAGTCTCGCGACCCGCGAGGACCATATCGCGCCGGCGAAATCGGTGTTTACGGGGATGCAACTCTTCGGCGGCGATGTCCGTTTCGTGCTGGCCGGATCGGGGCATATCGCCGGTGTGGTCAATCCTCCCAAAAAGCCGAAATACCAATATTGGACGGGCCCGCGTCCGGCCGGCGCCTTCGAGGACTGGTTGCAGAGGGCGGTCGAACATCCAGGCAGCTGGTGGCCGGATTGGGCAGCCTGGATCGGCAAGCTTGCCCGGGAAAAGGTGCCGGCGCGTGCCCCCGGCGGGCGCAAATTTGCCCCCCTCTGCGACGCCCCCGGCGAATACGTGCGGGTAAAGAGCTGATGCTTAACGAAACGTCCTAACCATCCTTCTGATTTTCTTTTGCTTTCGCGTGGCAGCGGGGGGTAAGGAGCGAGCCTTCGCCTCGACGGCCTCGGTGCAACGGGCTAAGAATCGCAGGGCGGCGGCAAAGGTCAGGGGAAGCGCATGAAACTCGTCCGCTACGGCGCGAAGGGCAAAGAAAAGCCCGGCCTCATCGATGCCGACGGCAAGATTCGCGACGTAAGCGGCCTCGTCCCCGATCTCGCCGGCGAATATCTCGGCGCCAAATACCTCTCACGACTGCGCCGCGCCAGACCGGCGAATCTGCCGCTGGTGCGCGGCACGCCCCGGCTCGGGCCGCCGGTCGGCAAGCCCACCAATTTCATCGGGATCGGCCTCAATTACAGCGATCACGCCCGGGAGACCGGCGCGCCCATTCCGAAAGAGCCGATCTTGTTCAGCAAGGCGCCGAACTGCACGAACGGCCCCAACGATCCGATCATCATGCCGAAGAACAGCGAGAAGCTCGACTTCGAAGTCGAACTCGGCGTGGTGATCGGCGAACGGGCAAGTTACGTGCCGGAAGAAGACGCGCTCAATCACGTCGCCGGCTTCTGCCTTGCCAACGACGTTTCCGAACGCGCTTTTCAATTGGAGCACGCCGGCCAATGGATGAAGGGCAAGAGCGCGCCAAGCTTCGGCCCGCTCGGTCCCTGGCTCGTCACGCCCGACGAAATTCCCGACGTGCAGGGGTTAAATCTCTGGCTCAATGTGAACGGCGAGCGAATGCAAACCGGCAACACCAAGACGATGGTCTTCAACGTGAAGCACCTCGTCTCCTACATCTCGCATTTCATTGAACTCGAACCGGGCGATGTGATCTTGACCGGCACGCCGCCGGGAGTGGGCATGGCGCGCCGACCGGCGCGCTATCTGAAAGCCGGTTCGATACTTACCCTCGGCGCCGACCTTCTCGGCGAACAGCGCCAAGAGATCGTCGCCTGGAAGCCGGGGCTATAGGCGCCGGCCAGTCCGCGTGGGTCTACTCGCGGTCTCGCGAGCAGCCGATCACGGCGCCACGTCGAGCCCCAGCATCAGCCCGAGATTTTGGACGGCCGCGCCTGAGGCGCCTTTGCCGAGGTTGTCGAACTTGGCGACGAGCAAAGCCTGGCGGCGCGTTTCGTTGCCGTAGACGTGCAGTTCGAGGCCGTCGCTGCCATTCAGCGACTGCGGTTCGAGCCGATCCTGGTCGGCGGGCATGACGCGGACGAACTCGGCCTGCGCATAATGCGCGGCGATCGCGGCCTCGAGGTCGGCGGCTTTCGGCCTGCCGGGCAGATCGTCGAGGAACAGCGGAATCGAGACGAGCATCCCTTGCGAGAAATTGCCGACGCTCGGCACGAAGATCGGCCGGCGCGCGAGCCGCGCGTGCGCCACGATTTCGGGTACGTGCTTATGTTCCAGGTCGAGCGCGTAAAGTTCGAAATCGGGCGCCACGCCGGACTGATAATCGGCGATCATCGTCTTGCCGCCGCCGCTATAGCCGGAGACCGCGTTGATGGCGAGCGGATGATCGGTGGGCAGAAGACCCGCGTCGATGAGCGGCCGCAACAGCGCGATGGCCCCCGTCGCATAGCAGCCGGGATTGGAAACGCGCGGCGCGGATTTGACCTTCTCCGCTTGGCCCTTGGCCAGCTCCGGAAAACCATAAACCCAGCCCGGCGCGACGCGGTGCGCGCTCGATGCGTCGAGGACGCGAGGGCCGGCTTGGCCGAGCGCGGCGACGAGCGCGGCGCTTTCTTTCGCCGCCGCATCGGGAAGACAGAGGATGACGAGATCGACGTCGCGCAGCAGCGCGGCCTTTGCCGCCGGATCCTTGCGCTTCTCCTCCGGCAGGCGGGCGAGCTCGATCGCCGGGATCGCCGCAAGCCGCGCCGCGATGCCGAGCCCGGTCGTGCCGGATTGACCGTCGATGAAGATGCGGGCGTTCATGGACTACGGATCCCACGATTCAATTAGTTTCATAATTGGTGTCGCTTCGCCGGACGGGCAACGTCATTGCAAGCGAAGCGAAGCAATCCAGAGACGCTGCTGGATTGCTTCGTCGCTTCGCTCCTCGCAATGACGGCGCTCAACCCCGCGCTAAGAAGTAATCAGCGCTTCGAGAACTGGAAGCTGCGTCGGGCTTTCTTCTTGCCGTATTTCTTGCGCTCGACGACGCGCGAGTCGCGGGTCAAGAATCCCTCGTTCTTGAGGAGCGGGCGCAACTCCGGCTCGTAATGGGTGAGCGCCTTGGCGAGGCCGTGCCGCACGGCGCCGGCCTGTCCGGAAAGGCCGCCGCCGGCGACGCTGACCGTCACGTCGTATTGGCCGACGCGTTTTGCGACGCCCAGCGGCTGCTGCAAGATCATCCGCAGCACGGGCCGAGCGAAATAGACTTCGAGCGGCCGTTCGTTCACGACGACCTTGCCGGCGCCGGGCTTGATCCAAACGCGCGCCACCGCGTCCTTGCGCTTGCCGGTCGCGTAGGCACGACCTTGTTTGTCGAGCTTCTGGACATAGACCGGCGGCGCCGGCGGCGCGGTCGCCGTGCGCAGGTCTTCAAACGAGGAAAACGTATCGGACATTACGGCCTCGCGTTCTTGCGGTTGAGGCTTGCCACGTCGAGCGGCGTCGGGTTCTGGGCCGCATGCGGATGTTCGGCGCCTTTGTAGACGCGCAGATTGCCGAGTTGCTTGCGGCCCAGCGGCCCACGCGGCAACATGCGCTCCACCGCCTTCTCGATGATCCGCTCCGGAAACTTACCTTCGAGGATGAACCGCGGGGTCTGCTCTTTGATGCCGCCCTGATAGCCCGAATAATGATAATAGACCTTGTCGTCGCGCTTGCGGCCGGTGAAGACCACTTTCTCCGCGTTGATGACGACGATGTTGTCGCCGTCGTCGACATGCGGCGTGAAGGAGCGTTTGTGTTTGCCGCGCAATCTGAGCGCGATCAGCGCGGCGAGCCGGCCAACGACGAGCCCCGCGGCGTCGATGACGATCCACTGCTTGTCGATCTCGGCGGTCTTGGTCGAATGGGTCTTGCCGAACATGGGCGAGGCTCTGGGGGAAGGCGGCGCAGGCAGCGCCAAGGCGCCGCTTCTAGCCCGAGGGCGGCGATTTCGTCAACCGCACTGCGACGGAATAAATCGAGAAAACAGCGAATTCCCTGATGCGGTATTATGATACCGTGGACTTCACTTTCGTCCGCAATGGATCGTTCGCGCGCCCAAAATTGCCTTCCGTCAGTGCCTGCGCATTCCTGGCGGCGAAAGCCAGCACCACCATCGCGAAGGCCTGGTGCAGCAGCCCGGCCCAAAGCGGCACCGCGAGCAGCAGCGTCGTAATCCCCAGCACCACCTGCAGAGCGACGACATGGACGAAGCCGATGGCGCGACGCGCGGCGCCGGTGCGCGGCGCAAAACGCGCCGTGGCGATTGCCTGGGCGATCGCCAGCGCCAGCAGCGCGTAGGCGACCATGCGGTGCTGAAACTGCACCATGGCGACGTTGTCGGTGAGATTGCGCCAGAAGGGATGCAGAGCCGTCAAAACGCCGGCGGGCGGCGCGAGGCCGCCGTCCATCAGCGGCCATGTATTATAGACGCGCCCGGCGCGCAGGCCGGCGACCAACGCGCCGAGGAAGATCTGCGCGAACGTCACAAACAGGATCGCAAGCGCCAGAATGCGCTGCCAGCGCGCCCGCCGTTCTGCGCCGCGCGGCGCCAGCGAACTCGCGATCCAGATCAGTGCTGCGAAGGTAAGCGAAGCCAGCAAAAGATGAATGGCGAGGCGCTGCTGCGCCACCTCGATGCGACCGACGAGCCCGGACTCGACCATCCACCAGCCGACGACGCCCTGAAGGGCGCCAAGCGCCAGAACGCCAACCAACTTCAGCTTCAAAATGCCGCTGAGTGTTCCGCGCGCCCAGAAGACGACGAGCGGCACGGCGAATGCGACGCCGATCAGCCGGCCGAGCAACCGATGGCTCCATTCCCAAAAGAAGATGAACTTGAAGCCGCTTAAATCGAGATTTGAAAACAGCGCGCTATATTGCGGAATTTCCTTATATCGATCGAATTCTCTGACCCAGGCATCGTGGCTCAAGGGGGGAAGTACGCCGCGGATCGGCTGCCATTCGGTGATCGACAGGCCCGATTCGGTGAGCCGCGTCGCGCCGCCGACCACGACCATGGCCAAGACCAGCGCCGCGATGCAATAAAGCCAGATGCGAACGGCGGAGCGATCGGCGGCGAGGCTCGCCGCGGTTTTTGACGGGTTCGCGCTTAGCGTGGTTTCGGTCATGACGCGGATCTATCTATGCGGCATCGGACTTCGCGGAAACGGACATCACGCCGCATGTTCTCCCTTGTGCGCTTTGACCTTCCCAAAATCGCCGTCGCGCTCCGCCTTCGATAGGTCGTAGGCTTGCTGGAGATTGAGCCAGAATTGGCTCGTGGTGCCAAAATGAATACCCAGACGAATTGCCGTATCCGCCGAGACCGCGCGCTCGCCCCGAACGATCTCGGTGATACGATTGGGCGGGACATCGATTTTGGCCGCGAGAGCCCGGGCGCTGATTTTAAGAGGGATAAGGAATTCTTCGTTGAGGATTTCGCCTGGATGCGTTCGAATGCGGGGCATATCCACCTCCATCATCAATGGTAATCGACAATCTCGACATCGGCCGGCCCCGCTTCGGTCCACCGAAAGCAAACGCGCCATTGGTCGTTGATGCGAATGCTGTACCGACCGGCGCGATTGCCTTTCAGCCTTTCCAGGCGATTGCCGGGCGGGGATCGAAGATCCTCAAGTTTCACCGCCGCGTCGACCATATCGAGTTTGCGAACGGCGACTTTGCCGAAGTTCCGCCATTGGGCAGGAACTCCGCCGCGCATGAAGAGCAGTTCCGTTTGCCGATCTGCGAAGCTTTGGATCATTCATGTGTTATGTGATATGTAACGCGTATTGCATGGATGTCAATTGTTCGGCCGGTCCCGGTTCCGATCGGAATTCGGCTTGGACTTAAGGCGAAGGTCGGCGACCAAATCCAGGCGCGTCCTGTCGCGGCATTTTGGAGGGACGATGCGCAAGAGTCGGCGCAAGTTCGTGGGCTCGGTCCTGATGCTCGCTTTCGTGGTCGCCTATGCGCTCGCCGCCATGGCGCTCGCCCAGGCGCGGCCGTTGCGGCAAGCTCCGGGGCTCGTCCAGGCACTATGCTACGCCGTGCTCGGCATGGCCTGGGTTCTGCCCATGATGCCGCTCATCAAATGGATGGAACGGCCGGACTGAGCATCGTGCGAAAAATTTTCGCGTTCCGCCGCATGCCGAAGGTAAATGATCGAGCGAGACCGCGGCGATCTCCATGCGCTCAATAGCCGGATTTCTTGTTGGCTCCGCGGAGATGGTATCCCATGTAGTGATGGGCCTTGGGACAATGGCCCATTTTCTTGTCGGCCCCGCAAACATG
>JASHUD010000050.1 GCA_030040215.1 Methylovirgula sp. | reverse complement strand
GAGCGGCATTCCGAGGGCCGTTCCTCCGGATGGCTCGACCGTTTCCACGATGCGTTCAATCGCGGCTTCGAGCGATTCCGCAACGCCTACGTCTATGTGCTGAACGGCGTGCTGAAAAGCCACGTCATCGTCATCGGCGTTGCGCTTTGCGTGCTGGGTGGTGCGGCAGTCCTGATGATTTTCGACGGCACGGACTTTTTCCCGCAGATCGATGCCGGCCTGATCCAGCTTCACGTCCGCGCCCCCCCGCGCACCCGCATCGAAGTGACCGAAAAAATCTTTCAGCAGGTGGAGGATCGCATCCGGCAGATCATTCCGCCGAAATATCTCGGCCTCATCATCGACAATATCGGTCTGCCGGAACGAGACTATAATCTCGCCTTCACCGACGGCTCGACGATCGGCGTGAACGACGGAACGATTCAGATCTCGCTCAACGATGGCCATCCGCCGACCGCCGAGTGCGAAAAGAAAATACGCGCTCAGCTTACGCGGGATTTTCCCAACGTCCTGTTCTATTTCCAGCCGGCCGACATGGTCACGCAGATTCTGAACTTCGGCATTCCGTCGCAGATCGATGTCGAAGTCGAGGGGCCAGACCGCGCCGGCAACCGCGAGCTCGCCAAGACTCTGCAGCAAAGGATGGCAAAGGTCGCCGGTCTCGTCGATGTTCATATCCAGCAGGAACTCGACGCGCCCGAGCTCTTCTACGACATCGACAGGATCCGCGCGCAGCAGCTCGGCCTGAACGTGACGAGCATCGCCAACAACCTCAACATCAGCCTGAGTTCCTCGGAGCAGGTGTCGCCCAACTTCTGGACCGATCCGACGAGCGGCATTCCCTATTATTTTGCCGTGCAGACGCCCGAATACCGCATTGCGAGCGTCAACGACCTCGACAACACGCCGATCGTCAGTCAGGCATCGGCGCAGACTCCCGTGCCGAACGTCTTGGGCAACGTCGCGACGATGCAGCGCGTCCCGGTGCAATCGGTCTACAACCATTCCAACATTCAACCGCTCTACGATATCTACGCCAGCGTCCAGGACAGCGACCTCGGCTCCGCGGCGAAATCGATTCAGTCGGCCATCAACGATCTGCGGCCGAAGTTGAAACCCGGCAACTCGTTCCAGATCCGCGGTCAGATCGAAAGCATGAATTCGGCCTTCAAGGAGCTTGGCATCGGCCTCGTCTTCGCGGCGGTCTTCGTCTATCTGCTCATGGTCGTGAACTATCAGAGTTTCCTCGACCCGCTCGCCGTGATCCTCGCACTGCCCGGAGCGGGCGCCGGCATTCTGCTGATGTTGTTCGTCACCGGCACGACGATCAGCGTGCCCTCGCTGATGGGCGCGATCATGTCGGTCGGCGTCGCCTCGGCGAATTCCATTCTGCTCGTGACCTTCGCGCGCGAGCAACGCGAGGCGGGCGCAAGCGCCCACGATGCCGCTATCGCCGCCGGGCGCACGAGAATTCGTCCAGTGCTGATGACCGCGGCGGCGATGGTCGTCGGCATGATTCCGATGGCGATCGGCACCGCCGGCGAAGAGCAGAACGCCGTGTTGGCGCGCGCCGTGATCGGCGGCGTTCTGGTCGGCACCGTTACCACGCTTTTGTTCGTGCCCTATCTCTACTCGATCATCGGCCGGTTCGAACGCCAACCCGAAGTCGATGACGAGGCCGAACCGCAGGAAGGACAGTGAACCATGGTCCGATTAATCCCGACGCGAAGGATCCCATCCGATGCGCGATGAAGTCCGTCGGCCGGAGCAGAAAGACGGCAAGCCGGCCGTCTCCGACGCCACGAAGCGCAACGTGCGCATCGCCGGAATCGGCGCGCTGATCGTCGTCGCCGGCATGCTCGGCTTCGGCGCCTGGGGACACGCGCAGCGCCGCGAGGCGGCGCTCGAGACCTTGCGGCAGCAGGAGGACGACGTTCCCGTGGTGCGCGTCCATAAGGTCGGCTCGACCGATGCGCCGCGCACGCTCGATCTGCCCGGCAGCATGGAGGCCTTCGATTGGGCGACCGTCTATGCCCGTGCGACCGGTTACATCGCGACGCGCAACGTCGATATCGGCAGCCGCGTGCACGCCGGCGACGTGCTTGCCGTCATCTCCGCGCCGGACCTCGACCAGCAGCTCATTCAGGCGCGCGCGCAGCTCGTCCAGCTGCAGGCGGCGGTGGCGCAGGCGCAGTCCAACATGCAGCTCGCCAAAGTGACCAACCAACGCACCCAGGTTCTCGTCGTCCAGGGCTGGCAGACGAAACAGCAAGGCGACGTCGATCGGCTGACGTTTCAAGCGCAGAGCGCCGCGCTTAACGTCGCCGAGGCCAATCTGAAGGCCGGACAGGCGCAGGTCTCGCGCCTTGAGGAGCTGACCGGCTTCGAGAAAGTGGTCGCTCCGTTCGGCGGGGTGATCACCCAGCGCAACGTCGACGTGGGCAGCCTGGTCACCGCGAACCTCAACAGCGGGACGCAGCTCTTCAACATCGCCCATAGCGACGTGTTGCGGATCCAGATCTGGGTGCCGCAGGACGCCGTCTTCGGCTTGAAGGACGGCGACATCGCGGAAGTCCGCGTGCCTGAGATCCCCGGTCGCGTGTTTCATGGGAAGGTGGCGCGCAACGCCAGTGCTCTGCAGCCCGGAACGCGAACGAGGTTGACCGAAGTCGATGTCGAGAATTCCGACGGCACGCTGTTTCCGGGGCTCTATTGCACGGTGCGGCTGTTCATTCGGCGGCCGCAGCCGGTGATCACGATCCCGTCGGAAGCGGTGATCTTCAATGCGCATGGCCTCAGCGCCGCGGTCTATGAAGAGGGACGCGTGCGCATCAAACCGCTCGACGTGCTGGCCGACAACGGCGCGAATGTCGAAGTGCGCGCCGGGCTCAATCCTGGTGATCAGGTGATTCTCAATCCGCCGGTAGACATCGCCGAGGGAATGCGCGTCGCCACGGTCGCGCAGAGCCGGCACGTCGGCAGCGCCGGCAATGAAGGCGAGGAAGCGGCGGCGAAGCGATTCCCCTCTCCCCGCTTGCGGGGAGAGGGTTAGAGCGAGGGGCTGGGGCCTCTGCAAAGATCCCCTCTCCCCGCTTGCGGGGAGAGGGTCAGAGCGAGGGGCCGGTGATTTGTTTCCATCG
>JASHUD010000049.1 GCA_030040215.1 Methylovirgula sp. | reverse complement strand
GCCGCGTCGCGGCGCTGGCGCGCCTCAATCTCAGCCGCAACGGAGTCCCGGGCAGCGTTTATGAAGCGGATGTGTTTGATCCGGCGGCGCTGCACGGCATCGGTCCGGCGCAGCTTGTGGTCACCAATCCGCCGTTTCTCGATCCGGCGCGCACGCGGCTCGCAGCCGATCCCGGCAAGCGGAATGCGCGCGCCATGCCGCAGGCGGGGCCAAGTCCGCTGGCGGCCTGGATCTCCGCCTGTTTGGCGCTTCTCGAAGAGGGCGGGACTTTCGTCCTCATCCATAAGCCCGAAGCGCTAGGCGAGATCCTCAACGCGCTCACGCCGCACGCCGGCGCGCTCGCGCTCCTACCCGTTCAGCCGCGCGCCCACACGGCCGCGATCCGCATCCTGATCCGCGCGCAAAAAGGCAGCCGCGCGCCGCTTAGCATCGCCCCGGCGCTCGTTTTGAATGACGAACACGGATTTCTACCGCACGCCGAGGCGATCCATCGCGGCGAAGCGCTGATCGCGTGGTAAGGCCGAAAACCGGCCTTCCTAGCTTACCAGTGGTGCCAGTGATGGTGGTGGTGCCAGCCCCAATGATGCCAATGATGCCAATGATGCCACCAAGCCTTCTCGACAAACGGGCCGGCGCCGGGCGCCGCTTCCGTCGACAGAACCGAAATCGCGGCTTGGCCAATGCCGGCTCCGGGAGCCGCTTGGGCAAGATTTACGGTGATCGCAAGGCTGGATACGGCGCATGCCATGAGAGCCAATTTGCGGATAAATTGCATTCCAGGATCCCTCCGTTAGCGGCCAGACTGGACGATGTGCCGCTTATGCGCCTTCATAGGGCTAAAACCAGCGGTTGAAAAGTGCGCGAAGCCAGGCTCTGACGCACCTTTGCGAGGCAGACGCATAACAGGCAAGCTATAACGCCGCAATCGCATACGGGTTCCTAATAAACAATGATGAACCGCTCCGTCGAAACAAATCGCTGGCTTGATCCCTCGCGGTCCTTTCAAGGGCTTATTCTCGCCTTGCAAAAATTTTGGGCGGCGCAGGGCTGTGTGATTCTGCAGCCCTATGACCTGGAGGTGGGGGCGGCGACCTTTCATCCCGCCACGGTTTTGCGGGCGCTCGGGCCGCTGCCGTGGAAGGCCGCCTATGTGCAGCCCTCGCGCCGCCCCAAAGACGGCCGCTATGGCGAAAATCCCAACCGCCTCCAGCATTACTACCAGTTCCAAGCCATTCTGAAGCCGTCGCCCGATAATTTGCAGGACCTCTATCTCGCCTCGCTCGCCGCGATCGGCATCGATCCCTTGGTTCACGACATCCGTTTTGTCGAGGACGATTGGGAAAGCCCGACGTTGGGCGCTTCGGGGCTCGGTTGGGAATGCTGGTGCGACGGCATGGAGATCTCGCAGTTCACGTATTTCCAGCAGGTGGCAGGGATCGAATGCGCGCCTGTCTCCGGCGAACTCACTTATGGGCTCGAACGGCTCGCCATGTACGTGCAAGGCGTTGAGAACGTCTACGATCTCAATTTCAATGGCGGCGAAGGCGCCGCAAAGATTTCCTACGGCGATGTGTTCAGACAGGCGGAAGAGGAATATTCGCGCTACAATTTCGAAGCCGCCGACGTTGAAATGCTGTTCCAGCATTTCAAGGACGCCGAGACCGAGTGCAAAGCGTTGCTGGAGAAAGGCGATGCGCCAGACCGACATCGGCTGGTGCTGCCGGCCTACGACCAATGCATCAAAGCTTCGCATATCTTCAATCTGCTCGACGCGCGCGGCGTGATCTCGGTCACCGAACGGCAAAGCTACATTCTGCGGGTCCGCGAACTCGCCAAAGCCTGTGGCAAGGCCTGGCTGAAGACCAAAGCCGGCGGGGCCGTTGCGGAAGCGGTGCCGATGGCGTGAGACGTTGCGTCACTGCCCTCAGCGCGCGCGCAGCGAGGTAGCGGAGATGGTCAGCGGAATCCGCGTCGAGAAGCGATCGAAAAGCAGCATCCCGGCAACCATCGCGACGACGAATAGGGCGGCCTCCCATCCGCCGAAGCTTAGCGCGGTGAGCGCCGGACCCGGACAGAAGCCGACCAGCCCCCAGCCGATCCCAAACAGCGCCGCGCCGCCGACAAGGCGCGTGTCGACGCGCGTCTTCTGCGGAAGATGGAAGGAATCGTCCAAAAGCGGCGCCTTGGCTCGCCATGCCAGCCGGTAGCCGATCGCGGTCGTTATGACGGCGCCTGCCATGACGAAACCGAGGCTTGCGTCCCATGTGCCGGCGAAATCGAGGAAATTGAGGACTTTCTCCGGGTTCGTCATCTGCGCGATGACAAGTCCGAGCCCGAAAATGAGCCCGCAGACAAAGCCGACAATGATCTTGGCCAAAGCTCAGGCTCCGAGGATGTGACGCGCCGCGAAGACGGTCGCCGCGCCGGTCGCCAGGAAGACGAGGGTCGCCACGATGGAACGCGGCGACAACCGCGCAATGCCGCAAACGCCATGTCCGCTCGTGCAGCCATTGCCCATGCGGGTGCCGAACCCGACCAGCAATCCGCCGCCAATCAAGGTTGCCGCCGAGTGAGCGATGTCGAACGGCAGCTTGCCGCCGAGCGCGCCGTAAACGAGCGGCGCCGCGACGAGCCCGGCGATGAAGGCGAGACGCCAAGCAATCTGCCGAAGGCCAAGAAGCTCGCCGAGAATGCCGCTGATGCCGGCGATGCGCCCATCGGCCAGCATCAGGATCGATGCCGAGATGCCAATCAGCAC
>JASHUD010000048.1 GCA_030040215.1 Methylovirgula sp. | reverse complement strand
CCGCCGACGCCCAAGATCAGCGCCGTGTACCACGGCCAGCGCGTCCCGCGCCGGATGATGGCGATCGTCGCGATCGCGATCGATATATGCAGCAAAGTGACGGAGACGGTGAGCACCTCGTGGCGGTGTTCGTGGCGGTCGCTTTCGTCGAGCTTGGCGTCCCTTTGCCGTTCGAGCGCTTTTCCTTGGGCTTGCAGGCTCTGCTGATCGTCGCCGTTGCGCTTGGCCTGCTGCGCGAAGCTTTGCGCGTTGGGGCCGCCCGCCGCCGCGGCGATCTCATACATGTTCTTCTTGAGGCTTTTGGCTTGGAAGAAATTCCAAAGGTCGGTCGCCTTGTCCTGCAAGAGAACCGCGTCGCTCTTTGCGTCGATCGTCGCGGCGGTTTCGATCGTCTCCAGACTGCCGACTCCGGCCGCGATCACGGCGAGAACCGCGATCGTAATTGCCACGATGGCAAGAAACGGGTCTCCGGCGGCGTGCTCGGCATGTTCGGCGTGTTCAAAATCCTCGGTCGGCGCCTCTTCGGCCATGCGACGGCTCCTCGCATTGGGCAAACCGCGTCCTTTTCGCATCTTGACCTTCGCCGCGCAATTGCGATCACGACCGCTGTTAGACAGGGAGCGGAGCGCCACCTATAAGCGCCGGGCAACGGCCGACCTAATCCGACGGAAAAAATATGTGCGCTTCGCCAGCAGCCGAACCTGATTTCGCCCAACTCCGCCGGACGATGGTTGATTGTCAGATCCGGACGTTTGGCGTGACCGACCGTGCCGTCATCGCCCGGTTTCTCGAAGTGCCGCGCGAACTATTCGTGCCCGCCGAACGGCAAGCGCTCGCCTATTCGGATCTTTCGCTGAAAGTTGTGGACACCGCGCCGGGCGGGGATTCGCGCCGCCTGCTCACGCCGATGGTGCTGGCCCGGCTTCTTCAGGACGCCGAGGTGCGGAAAGAGGACGTGGTCCTCGATGTCGCGCCCGGCACCGGCTATTCGACCGCAATCCTGGCCGGACTCGCCGATCGGGTCACCGCGCTTGAAGCCGACTCCAAACTGCAAGCCGTCGTCAAATCCAATCTCGCGGCGTTCGGCTTCGACAATGTGCCGGTGATTGCGGGGCCGTTGCCCGATGGCGTCGCCGAATGCGCGCCGTTTGATCTCATCTTCGTGAATGGCGCGACCGAAGGACGGCTCGATCGGCTGTTCGGCCAACTGTCCGAAGGTGGGCGGCTCATCACGCTTTCGCGAGCGCCGAGCGATCCGGATGGCTTTGCCTGTCACGCGATCCGCTTTGAGAAAATTGCAGGCCAAATCAGCTCCCGCATCCTGTTTGACGCTGCGGCGCCCCTCCTGAGCACGTTCCGCGAAACGCCGCATTTCGTCTTCTGACGGCGCCTTTATTCACAAGCGGCGGTTGGATAAACGGCTGCCGGGCCTGTCGCATTTTTGCGGCACTTGCCCAAATTCGCGCGCCGACGGATTGGCGCTTGCCGCACAACGGGATTATGAGCAGGATATCCAGGAGCGGACGGCTGGCGGCATCCCAATGTTTGCGGAACCCGGGGAATGGATCCGTTTTGCGACGCCTTGGCCTTTGAACCTGGTGTGTTTTGGAGCTTCGGGGTTTGTCCACGAGTCGAGTTCCTGCCTGCGCTTGTTTTGCGAGCGGCCGTAGAACTGTGCTCTCTTTTCTGGGGCTGACTGCGGTCGGCGCTCTGGCCGGATTCGCATGGGCTGCGCCGGCGTGGGCGGAATCGATGTCGAGCGCGCTGGCGCGCGCCTATCAAGCCAATCCTGATCTCAACCAGCAGCGCGCTGGGGTGCGCGCCCAGGACGAAAACATTCCGCGCGCCACCGCCGCCTATCGGCCGACGGTGAGCGCCACCGCGCAATACGGCTTCAACGCTCTCAAAGAGAGCAGCAGCAGCGCGCTGGCGAGCGGAACTACGCTCCCCGGGAGCGGGTCGAGCAGCGAGCAATTCGAATACAATACCGAGCCCGCGACGCTCGGCCTTTCGGTGACCGAGACGATCTTCAACGGCAATCGCAATTATAACGGCGTGCGACAGGCCGAAAGCAATGTGCTCGGCGCCCGCGAAACCTTGCGCAACACCGAGCAGACCGTCCTTCAGGACGGCGCGACGGCCTATATGAACGTATTGCGCGACACCGCAATTCTCGATTTGCGCAAGAACAACATCATCGTTCTGGAAGAGCAATTGCGCCAGACGCGCGACCGTTTCAACGTCGGTGAGGTGACCCGCACGGACGTCGCGCAGGCGGCTTCGAGTCTCGCCTCGGCGCGCGCCGATTATTTCACCGCGCAGGCCAATCTCGAGACGAGCATCGCCGAATACCACCAGGTAATTGGCGTCGATCCGACCCGGCTCGAGCCGGCGCGCTCCGTCGAAGGCCTGTTGCCGCACACGATGCAAGACGCGATCAACGTCTCGCTCGCCGAGCATCCGAGCATCGTCGCCGCGCTGCATGCGGTCGATGCCGCCGCCCTGCAGGTGAAGCTCGTCGAGGGCGAGCTTTATCCGACGCTCTCGGTCGTTGGGTCGGTTTCGCAGAACTACAATTACGAGGGCTATCCGGGGCTGCGGGTGTTCAACGGTTCGGTGATGGGCCAGCTCTCGGTGCCGATCTATACCGGCGGGGAAGTCGATGCGCGGGCGCGCCAGGCAAAAGAGCTGCTCTCGCAGGCGGAGCTGCAGGCCGACCTGCAGCGCGAGGCGGTACGCGCCACCGTGGTCACCGACTGGGGATTGCTCGATACCGCCAAGGCGGTGATCAAATCCGATGAAGCGGCGGTGAAGTCGGCGGAGATCGCGCTCGAAGGCGTGCGCGAGGAGGCGCGGGTCGGGCAGCGCACGACTCTCGACATCCTCAACGCCCAGCAGACGCTGCTCAACGCCCGGGTCGCCCTGGTCTCGGCGCAGCGTGACCGGGTCGTCGCCTCCTATGCGACGCTGGCGGCGGTCGGCGAGCTTTCCGCCGCCAACATCAATCTCGACGTTCAGCAGTACGATCCGACCGTCCATTTCGACCAGGTCAAGGACAAGTGGTTCGGGCTGCGCACCCCGGACGGGCGCTGATTCGGTAAGGCAAGACCATGAAATCGTTGAAGCTTGTCGAGCGCCCGGGTGTAAGAGGGTGGGGCTGGAGGCGGGCCTCGGCGCGCGCCAAAACCGGGGAAGAATGCGCCGGACCTATCGGAAACCTGGGGAACCTGCTCTAGTGATACGCGATGCGAATCAGTGCAGCCTGCGCAATGCTCGGGAATCCATTCCGAGCGCGGCGCAGCTTGGGTAGAAAGCGCTAGAGAATGAACGCGCCGAACTCGCTTTCCCAAGATCAGCAGGCAATCGAGAGCAAAGCATCCGAGCCCTCGATGGAAGAGATCCTGGCTTCGATCCGCCGCATCATTGCCGACGATCAGGTGGCTACGCGGCCGAAAGAGGAGCAGCAGGCCGAGCCTCCCGCGCCTTCGACCGGCGTGGCCAAGCCGAACGAGGATCCGCCCATCGAGA
>JASHUD010000004.1 GCA_030040215.1 Methylovirgula sp. | reverse complement strand
CGCGCCGAGAGACGTTTGGCGATCGATTCGAGCGGCGCCGCGTCGCGAAGCACGACGCGCAGGCCCTTCTGCATGCGGCTTGCCGCCTGATCGAGCGGCTCGACCGTCATGATCCGCGCCCGCACGTCCTCGCCGTCGACATTGGCCTGCAATGCGACGAGTACGGCGGCGCCTTTCTCGAGAAGATCGCGATATTGGTTCAAGCCTTCCTGGAACAGGATCGCTTCGTATTGTCCGGACTGATCGGAGAGCTGCACGATGCCCATTTTGGTGCCGGAGCGCGTGCGCCGCTCTTGCCGGTCGAGCACGATCGCCGCGAGCCGGCCGGCCGAGGCGCCCTGTTTCGCGGCGCGCGAGAAATCCGCCCAGCGCGCCACCCTGAGCCTGCCGAGGATCGCTTCGTAGGCATCGAGCGGATGCCCGGATAGGAAGAAGCCGACCGCGTCGAATTCGCGGCGCAGCCGCTCGGCGAGCGGCCAGCTTTCGAACTTGACGCCGGCCGTCGGATCGAGCCGCTCCGCCCCGAACAGCGCCGATTGGCCGGCGCGGCTTTCTTCTTCGCGGCGATGGGCGAGCGCGAGCATCGGTTCGATCGCGGCGAAAACGCGGGCGCGGTCTCCTTCGAGCGCATCGAAGGCGCCGGCCGCGGCGAGACTTTCGAGCATGCGCTTGTTGAGGTCGCGCGGCGAAATGCGCGCCGCGACGTCGCCGAGATCCGCAAAGCCCGGCCCGCGCGCCTTGACGAGCGCTTCCGCCTGACCTTCGCCGACGCCCTTGATCGCCGAGAGCGCGTAGATGATCGATAAAGCCCCGCTCCTGTCGGCCGCGACCTCGAAGTCGACTCCGGAGCGGTTGACCGACGGCGGCTCGACCTTGATGCC
The DNA here is from genome assembly GCA_030040215.1 of Methylovirgula sp. Taxonomy (GTDB): domain Bacteria; phylum Pseudomonadota; class Alphaproteobacteria; order Rhizobiales; family Beijerinckiaceae; genus Methylovirgula. The sequence continues at coordinate 7,000 of JASHUD010000004.1, read as the reverse complement.
GAGGCGCCTAGCCTCGTTGCAAAATTCCGCAAGCTTGTCGGTCGAGGATTTGTCGAGCGTCATCGAGGCGGCGAGAAATTCGACCGGATAGTTCGCGTTGAACCATGCGGTCTGGTAGGCGATCAGCGCGTAGGCCGCGGCATGGCTTTTGTTGAATCCGTAGTCGGCGAACTTAGCGAGCAGATCGAAGATCTCGTCGGCGCGCGATTTGACGAGCCCGCGTTCGACCGCGCCGGAGACGAAACGGTCGCGCTGCGCGCTCATCTCCGCTTTGATCTTCTTGCCCATGGCGCGGCGCAGAAGATCCGCCTCGCCGAGCGAATAGCCGGAAAGGATCTGGGCGATCTGCATCACCTGCTCTTGGTAGACGATAACGCCGAACGTCTCTTTGAGGAGCGGTTCGAGGCGCGGGTGAATATAGTCGGCCGGCTGCTGGCCAAGCTTCACCGCGCAATAGGTCGGGATGTTCGCCATCGGCCCGGGCCGATAGAGCGCGACGAGCGCGATGATGTCCTCGAACCGGTCGGCGCGCATTTCAATGAGCGCCTTGCGCATGCCGCCGCTTTCCAGTTGGAACACGCCGACCGTCTCGCCGCGGCGGAGCATCTCGTAGGTTTTGGCGTCGTCGAGCGGGATTTCGGCGAGATCGACGCCGATGCCGCGCTTGGCGAGAAGCCTGACGCACGTGGAAAGCACGGTGAGCGTCTTCAATCCCAGAAAGTCGAACTTCACCAGCCCGGCGGGCTCGACCCATTTCATGTTGAACTGGGTCGCCGGCATGTCGGACTTCGGGTCGCGGTAGAGCGGCACGAGTTCCTCGAGCGGCCGGTCGGCGATGACGATGCCCGCCGCGTGTGTCGAGGCGTTCGAGTAAAGCCCTTCGAGCGTCTCGGCGATCTTCAGCATGCGCGCCACGCGCGGCTCGGCGGAAGCTGCCTCCTTTAGGCGCGGCTCGCTGGCGATCGCCTGTTTGATGGTGACCGGCGCCGCCGGGTTCTGCGGCACGAGCTTGGCGAGCTTATCGACCTGGCCGAGCGGCATTTCGAGTACGCGCCCGACGTTGCGCATCACGCCACGCGCCAGGAACGAACCGAAGGTGATAATCTGCGCGACCCGATCCTCGCCGTAGCGGCGGCGCACGTAGCGGATCACCTCGTCGCGCCGGTCCTGGCAGAAGTCGATGTCGAAATCCGGCATTGAGATGCGTTCGGGATTGAGGAAGCGCTCGAAGAGAAGCCCGAAGCGCAGCGGATCGAGATCGGTGATCGTCAGCGCATAGGCGACCAGCGAGCCCGCCCCCGAGCCGCGCCCCGGTCCGACCGGAATGCCTCCGGCTTTGGCGAATTTGATGAAATCCGCGACAATCAGAAAATAGCCGGGGAATTCCATTTTGATGATGACGTCGAGCTCGTAGGCGAGCCGGTCGCGGTAGGCCTTTTCGCTCAACCCGGCAGCCGTGCCGTGTTTGGCGAACCGCGCCTCAAGTCCCGCCTCGGCTTGGCGCACGAGTTCCGCCGCCTCGTCGGCGGCGCCGCTGGCGCTGGCGAAACGCGGCAGGATCGGCTTGCGGGTCAGCGGCCGATACGCGCAGCGCAAGGCGATTTCGACCGTATTGGCGAGCGCTTCGGGAACATCGGCGAAGGACGCGGCCATGTCGGCGCGCGTTTTGAATCTGTGCTCCGGAGAAACCTGGCGGCGTGCGCCGTCGCCGATCACCGTGCCGTCGGCAATGCAGAGGAGCGCGTCGTGCGCCTCATAATCCTCGGCTTCGGCGAAATAGGCCTCGTTGGTCGCAACCAGCGGCAGGCCGTGACGAAAGGCCAGATCGACGAGCTGCGGTTCGACTTCGCGCTCGCGTGAAAGCCCGTGACGCTGCAACTCGATATAGAAGCGATCCGCAAACATCCGGCTGAGCGCCTCAAGCCGGCGGCCGGCGACCTCCGCCAGGCCCGCGGCGAGCGCACGGTCGAGCGGCCCTTTCGGCCCGCCGGAGAGCGCGATCAACCCGCCGCCGTGGGCTTCGAGCTTGGCGAGCGGCACATGCGGCAAATCTCCGGGCGCGGGGTCGAGCCAGGCGCAAGAGGCAAGATGCATAAGATTGCGATAGCCGGCGGCGTCCTTGGCGAGCAGCACGAACGAAGCGCGCCCTGCCGCCGGATCGGCGCCGCGCGGCACAACCTCCGTTCCGTCGCCGAAATCGATCGCGAGTTCGATGCCGACGATCGGCTGCACGCCTTCTTTGGCGAGTTTTTCGGAAAATTCGAGCGCGCCGAAGAGATTGTTGGTGTCGGTGATGGCCAGCGCCGGCATGCCGTCGGCGACCGCGAGCTTGGCCAATTTGCCGATCGATAGAGCCCCCTCCCGCAAAGAAAACGAGCTATGGACGTGCAGGTGGACAAATCGGACGGCACGAAAAACGCCGCCCAGAGACGGCGAACCTGATGCCTCCGGGCCGGCCGAATTGCTCTCGGGAAAATAGGGTTCCACCGGATTTCCGTGCGCTACGCGACCCGATCCTAGCGGACCGCGTCGCCGCTCAGAAGCGCGCCGGTCGACCTCTCAACAAGGTTCTCAACTCGTCCCGGCGGCGCGCGCCAGAAGTCCAATGAAAGCAACAAAGGCGGCAAGCGAAACAAGCTCCGCGGCATCTTCGAATAAGGACAACATGCATGGCTCCTGTAGCCTGTATGTTCCCTCTATATTCGTCTTATGTTCCACGTCAAGCTTAATCTACGCAATGCGAATATTTTTCACCGCATTTGTTCTGCCAATTCATTGTGTTATCCGACCAGCGCCCCGATGTTCCTGTTCTATCCCCTTGTTAATACTGGGGAAAAAACCAGCGTCTTAGGGAACTTTCAAGAATTCATCAAAAACGGGCGCGAGCTTGGTCGGATATGCCCACGAAGGACTAGCCGCTTCCGACGAGATCGAGCACATGGGCAATCGGCACCGGCGAAACCGGCAGCGGCGCGGAAAACGGCAGCTCATGCGCCGCCAACATGCCGATCACAATGAGCAGGCTGCCGGTCATGACGGCGAGCGCCGCGATCTGCGGCCGGGCGCGCTCGAGATGCACCAGCGCGACGCTGACTTGCGCCATGAACGCGAGCGCCAGAACGGAAAGCCATTTGACGTCTTCGGAATGGTCTTGCGCAAGGCTCAGCCGCGTATTGCGCGCGGTGCGAACCTCAAGCGCCGTGCTGGTCATCAGGCGGTCGAGATCGCCCCGGTTTGCGGCGTTGATAGGCAGCGCCTCGACCGCCTTGAACAGCTGGTCGAGAGCGTTTTCGGCGTCCGGCGAGGCTTGCTGGCGCGCCATGCTCGGCCATTCTCTTTGGACGACGGTCGCCGCATAGGCGCGGATCGCCGCGTCGAGCGAGGTGCGCGGCAGGCCGAAGGTCGCGGCAAGCCGATCGAGGGCGACAAGTTGGTTGGCCTCGGCGCGTACCGCCGACGCCGCGCTCCGTTCGCGCTCCCAGATGTCGCTCGCCAGAAAGCCGATGAGAATAGCCAGGATCACCGCAATGGCGCCCATCACCGGCGGAACGACGCCGTGAAAGCTTTGCACGGCTCTTCCGGTTAGCGGCCCGAACGAAAGCCAGACGAGGATCGCGGCGGTCGCGGAAAAGAAAAGAACGAGGCTGGCAAGCAGACCCGGCAAAGGCAATGTCAGCCAGAAATTGACCATTAGCGATCCCGGGTCTTGCCGTTGGCGATGGCGGGAATCACGAGACGCAGCGCCTGCGGCAGGATCACGAGACGCTGCCGCGCCCAGAAGCGCAAGTCCAAAGCCTGCGCCGCTTCGCTTTGCCCTTTCGGCAAGGCTTGCAGGCCGCCGCGCGCCGCTCCCGCCATATAGGCGCAGGCAAAAAGCGCCACGCCGATCGGCTGCGAGGCTGCGAGGCCGCGCCGGCGCGCGTCGAAGAGCGGACGGGCTAGCATCGCGCCGGCTTGCGCGGCGCCGTGGCGGCGCGCCTTTCAGCGAATCGGCGGAGCATATTGAATGCCGCCGTGCGTCCACAGCGCATTGAGGCCGCGTTTGATCTTCAACGACGATCCGGCGCCGAGATCGCGCTCGAAGACCTCGCCGTAATTGCCGACGCGTTTGATGATGCGATAGGCCCAATCCCTAGTGAGGCCCAGGCCTTGGCCGAAATCTCCCTCGAGTCCGAGGATGCGTTTCACCTCGGGACTGTCGGACCGCATTTGCTCGTCGACGTTGGCCGAAGTGATCCCCGCCTCCTCGGCGTCGAGCATCGCAAAATTCACCCACTTTACAAGATTGAACCATTGGTCGTCGCCCTGCCGCACCGCCGGGCTGAACGGCTCCTTCGAGATGATCTCCGGCAGAATGATATTCGCGTCCGGATCGCTGAGCTTGGCGCGCTCGACGTAAAGCGCCGAGGAATCGGTGGTGAACGCATCGCAGCGGCCGCTGTCATAGGCTTTGACGGCCTCGTCGGACGTCGCGAAGGCAACCGGTTCATAAGACATTTGATGAGCATGAAAATAGTCGGCGAGGTTCAACTCGCTGGTCGTGCCCTGCTGCACGCAGATCGAGCCGCCCGACAGTTCAAGCGCCGAGGAAATATTGAGCTTCTGGCGGACCATGAAGCCTTGGCCGTCGTAGAAATTGACGCCGGTGAACAGCAGGCCCTGCCCGGCTTCGCGCGACAGCGTCCAAATCGTGTTGTGCGCCAGAATGTCGATCTCGCCCGATTGCAGCGCCGTGAAGCGTTCCTCGGCCGTCAGCGGAATGAACTTCACCTTGCCCGGATCGTCGAAGATCGCCGCCGCGACCGCCCGGCAGAAATCGACGTCGAAGCCGGTCCAGTTGCCGTTGCCGTCCGGCAGGCCGAAACCCGGCAGGCCCGGATTGGAGCCGCAGATCACATAGCCGCGCTGCTTCACCCGATCGAGGGTTGCGCCTGCCGCGCCGCTCGAAAGGGTGGCGAGCGCCAGCATGCAAAGCGGCAAGACAACGAGACTTCGCGACGGAACTATGCTGAACATCGAACCTTACGCGGCCTTCTGGCCCTCTTGGATGGTTCCACCTTGTCCTGAACGCGGAGCGCTGCGACTATCGGGAGTTTCCGCTGCCCGGGTCAAGCGGGCGGCATTAAGGCACAGCGCGATGACGCGACGCAAAGACGTGAAACCCCGAACGAAACTGGTTCACGCCGGCCGGCATCCGTTCGAGCAGCATGGGTTCATCAATACGCCGGTCTATCGCGGCTCGACGGTGCTCTTTCCGACCTATGCCGATCTCCTTGCCCGCAACGACGCGCGTTACGTCTACGGGACGATCGGTACGCCGACCACCGAGGCGCTCGAATCCGCCTGGACGGAGATCGCCGGCGCGGCGGGTACCGTGCTCGCCCCTTCCGGGCTTGCCGCGATCAGCCTTGCTTTGCTGACCGCGCTCAAATCCGGCGACCATCTGCTCGCCGCCGATTCCGTCTACCGGCCGACGCGCAATTTCTGCGACAGCGTGCTGAAACGCCTCGGCGTCGAGACGACGTATTACGATCCGTTGATCGGCGCGGGCATCGAAGCGCTCGTCAAGCCCCATACGCGTGCCATCTTTCTGGAGACGCCGGGCTCGCAAAGTTTCGAGATGCAGGACGTGCCGGCGATCGTCGGCGTCGCCGCGGCGAACGGCTTGGCGACGATCCTCGACAATACCTGGGCGACGCCGCTGTTCTTTCCGCCGCATGCGTTCGGCATCGACATGGCAGTCGAAGCCGGCACGAAATATCTGTCGGGCCATTCCGACCTGCTGCTCGGGCTGGTCTCCGCCAACGAGCGCTGGTTCAAGCGGCTGCGCGCCACCTTCGATGCGTTTGCTATGTGTCCGGGGCCGGAGGATGTGTTTTTGGCGCTGCGCGGCTTGCGAACCCTCGAACTGCGGCTGCGGGAGGCGCAACGGCAAGGCCTGGCGCTTGCCACATGGCTGGCGGCGCGCCCGGAAGTCGCCCGCGTGCTGCACCCTGCCCTGCCCGATTGCCCGGGTCATGCGATTTGGAAGCGCGACTTTCGCGGCGCATCGGGTCTCTTTTCGATGTTCCTCAAACCCTGCTCGCAGCAAGCGCTTGCCGCTTTTCTCGACGGGCTCGAACTGTTCGGCATGGGATATTCCTGGGGCGGCTACGAAAGCCTGGTCGTTCCCTTCGATTGCAGTCCGTATCGAACCGCAACCGTGTTCAATCCGCCCGGCCCGGCGTTGCGTTTCTCGATCGGCCTCGAAGACGAAGAAGATCTGAAAGCGGACCTCGACGCGGCGTTCGCGCGGCTGCGCGCCGCGGCGAAATGAGGTCCGCGCATGGCTCGCATCCGAAAATGGTCTAAATGCCCGGCTTAAACGGGTGTAGCGTTCGAAACGATCGCGCAACGAAGTGAGGTCCTTTTTGCTCGGCGTGTTCCAGCGGCAAATGATCGTTCCGTTCTTGCAAGGGTTGCCGGGCAGCGAGGTTCTGCGGCTCGTGCTTCTGAGCCTCGCCGCGTTGATTGCCATGAGTTTGGGAACAAGTTTTCTTTTTGAAGCGAACGTGCCGGGCGAAATGTCCTCGACCGCCGCACATCTCCAGTCTGCCGTGCCGCTGAGCGTCGCGCGGCAAAAGATCGAAGCGGAGATCGATCGAGAATCGCCCGATTACGCGCGCTTCTTCCAACGGCTGCACGCCGTCCTGCCGGCCGAATATGACGCGATCCTCGACGGGTTCGCCAAACAGGCGGCCGACGGCGGCGACGTGAGCAACGTCGACGCGCTGGTCTCGCAGGCGGTGCGCGACGTGCGTCTGTCGAACGGCGTTTTGGCGGCGAAGGCGGACGGTCCGGTCCTGTCGCATATTTTCGAGATCCAGCTCGGAATGATGCAGGCTTTGGCGGCCAAGGATGCACGGCTCTGCGTCGATTTTCTCTACGGTGGCGCGAGCCAGGCGTTCTTTGCCTTCGCGGCGCAAAACCGGCCGCTCGTCGCCGACATGGCGATTGCCGG
>JASHUD010000047.1 GCA_030040215.1 Methylovirgula sp. | reverse complement strand
CGCGGCGGCGACGAACGCGGCAATCGCACCCTTCATATCGCTGGCGCCGCGCCCCCAGATCATACCGTCGGCGATTTCGCCGCCGAACGGATCGAAGCGCCATTCGGCGCGCTCGCCGGCCGGTACGACGTCGGTGTGCCCCGCGAATACGAAATACGGCGCGCCGCCGCCGATCCGCGCGTAGAGATTTTCGACGTCCGGCGTTGCTTCTTCCGAGAAGGTGATCCGGTGCGTCGTAAATCCGAGATGCTTTAGCCTGTCTTCGAGCAGCGCCAGCGCGCCGGCTTCCTTCGGCGTGACCGAAGGGCAGCGGATGAGCGCCTGGGTGAGTTCGAGCGCCGACGGCATGGCTCAATCGCGTAAAATTGGGACGCGGTCTTATAGTCCATGATCCCGCAAAGGGGCAGCGTTTTCGATTGTTCCTGGAACCCGCGTCAACGTCGCCGCAAGCCGCCGAGCTCGACGACGTTCCAGACAACGACTGCGGCGAGCGCCGCGTCGGCGGCGAGCGTCACGGCATGCGGCAGAGCCGGACTGACGCGCGGCTCGAGCCAGTGCACGGCGGCGCATAGGGCGGCGACGAGCGGCAGGAGGCCGGCGAGAGCAGGGGGCCGGCCGATGTCGCGCCAGCGTTTGGCGCTGAGGTTGTAGTGGCTGATAAGAATCAGCAGGATCGCGAGGCCGAACAGCAGGCGATAGAGGTTTGCGGCGAGAATTCCCGCCGTCATCCAAAGGCCGCTGGTGAGATCGTGGTCGGCGTAAGGCTCGAGAAATATCCAACCGATCGCCAGCGCCGCGAAGATCCCGGCGAGCAGGAGCGTCCACTGCCGCCAGGTTGCGGCGTCGATCTCTCCTGCATCGGAGCGAAACAGGAAAAAAACGCGGGAATGCTCCGTCACGCGCGGAGCAATTCGTTGATCGCCGTCTTGGCGCGCGTCTTCGCGTCGACGGTCTTGACGATGACCGCGCAGGCGAGCGACGGGCCCGGGCGTCCGTCGGGCAAAGCCTCGCCGGGGAGCGCGCCCGGCACGACAACCGCATACGGCGGCACCGCGCCGAAATGAACCTTGCCGGTCGCCCGCTCGACGATCTTGGTCGAGGCGGAGATGAACGTGCCCATCGCCAGCACCGCGCCTTCGCCGACGATCACGCCTTCGACGATCTCGGAACGCGCCCCGATAAAGCAATTGTCCTCGATGATGGTCGGATTGGCCTGCAACGGTTCGAGGACCCCGCCGATGCCGACTCCGCCCGAAAGATGCACGTTCCTGCCGATCTGCGCGCAGGAACCGACCGTCACCCAGGTATCGACCATCGTGCCTTCGCCGACGTAGGCGCCGAGATTGACGAAAGACGGCATCAGGACGACGCCCGGCGCAATGTATGCGGAGCGCCGCACGACGGCGCCCGGCGCGGCGCGCAGCCCCGCCGCGGCGAAGTCCTTGGCGCCCCAGCCCTCGAATTTCGGGACTATCTTGTCCCACCAGAACGCCCCGCCGGGGGCGCCGGAGATCAGCGCCGAGTCGTTCAGCCGGAACGACAGCAAGACCGCCTTCTTCAGCCATTGATGGACATGCCAGGCTTGCGGCCCCGTTTCGCCGGCGCGCTTTTCGGCGATCCTGAGCTTGCCGCAATCCAAGAGCGCAAGCGTCTCCTCGACGGCGGCGCGGACTTCGCCCTGCGTCGCGGCGTTGATCTTGGCGCGCTCCTCGAAAGCGGTATCGACGATCTTTTCGAGGTGTTTCATATCCTGCTCCGTCCGCCGGCGGCGTTTCGTCCGCTCGTTCGCGCGGCGGCGATGTCGGCAAGAAACCCTTCGAGATCGTAGGTGGCAAAATCGACGTGCGGCAAAGCCGCGCCGCCGGGAATCTCGAAGGGTTCGCGGTGATCCGCCTGACCGGGTTTCGGGACGATCAGCACCGTGGTCATGCCCTGCTCGTGGGGGACGACGAGATTGCGGTCGAGATCTTCGAACATCGCCGCTTTTCCCGGATCGATCGCGTGTTTGCGGAAGAAACGTTCGTAGGCCAGCGGCGCCGGTTTCGGCAATAGATCGGAGGCGACGATGTCGAAAATGTCGTCGAACATGGCGGCGAGCCCCAACGCCTCGGCGGTGCGCAGCGCATGATCGCGCGAACCGTTGGTCAAGATCAGCTTGCGGCCGGGGAGCGCCGTGATCGCGGCCGCCAGGGAGAGATTGGGGTTTAACGACGAACGATCGATGTCGTGTACGAAAGCGAGGAACTCGGCGGCCCCGATCGCGTGGTCCTCCATGAGACCGCGCAGCGTCGCGCCGTAGCGCCGATAATAATATTTCTGCAGCGCCCGCGCCGAGATTCCGTCGAGGCCGAAAAGATTGACGAGAAACAGCGTAATGCGTTGGTCGATCTTCGGCCAGAGATCGCAGTCGGCGGGATAGAGCGTGTTGTCGAGATCGAACACCCAAGTATCGATATGCTTGAAGCGCGCCGCCGGAAATTCCGTCGGGCGATCGCGGCGCCCAACGCCATCTTCGGCTATCGTGTGATCGTAGTTCACCGCGTGATCAGCGTCCCGGCGCCGTGATCGGTCAAGAGTTCGATGAGTACCGCGTGCGGCAGCTTGCCGTCGAGAACGACGACGCCCTCGACACCCTGTTCGAGCGCATAGATGCAGGTCTCGACCTTCGGAAGCATGCCGCCGGTGATCGTGCCGTCGGCGATCAGCGCGCGAATCTCGTCGATGCGCAATTGCTTGATGATGTTGCCTTGCGCATCGAGCACGCCGGGCACGTCGGTCAGAAAGATCAGGCGCTTGGCCTTCAGCGCGCCGGCGATGGCGCCGGCGAATGTGTCGGCGTTGACGTTATAGGTCTCGCCTTCGGCGCTTTGCGCGATCGGCGCAAGCACCGGGATCAACTCGCGCCCGAGCACCGAATCGAGCACGGCGGTATCGACTTTCGCCGGTTCGCCGACGAAGCCGAGATCGATCTCTTCCTCAAGCCCGGTTTTGTCGGATTCGGCCGTGTAGACCATCTTCACGGCGGTCACCATATTTCCGTCCTTCCCGCAAAGCCCGATCGCCCGGCCGCCTTCGGCATTGATGAAGCCGACGATCTGTTTGTTGATCGAACCGGCGAGCACCATCTCGACGATCTCGACGGTGGCGCGATCGGTGATCCGGAGGCCGCCGCTGAACTCGGACTTGATGCCGAGCTTGGCAAGCATGGCGCCGATCTGCGGGCCGCCGCCGTGCACGACCACGGGATTGACGCCCGACTGTTCGAGCAGAACGATGTCGCGCGCAAACCGGCGGGCGACCCCCTCGTCGCCCATCGCGTGGCCGCCATATTTCACCACGACGATCGCGTCGTCGTAGTGCAGCATATGCGGGAGCGCCTGCATCAGGATTTCGGCCTGTCTTTGCGCGCTCTCCTGGGGCGTCTCTGTCATGGTTCCCATCCGGCTCAACGTGGCGCCTTTTAGCGTCTCGACGTGAGAAGCTCAATGCGAAGGAGCGCGCTCGGCGAGAAGCCGGGCGATCGCGGCGCGCAGTTCGGCGATTCCTTCGCCTTTGGCCGCAGAGGTGAAAATAATCTCGGGAAAAGCGGCCGGGCGCTTGGCAAGCGCGGCTTCTGTCTCGGTAAGGCGTTGCTCCCGTTCGCCGGGTTTGACGCCGTCCGCCTTGGTGAGAACCACCTGATAGGAGACCGCCGCCCTATCGAGATCGGCAAGCGCGGCGAGATCGGCCGGTTGCAGCCCGTGGCGGCCGTCGACGAGGACGAATACGCGCAAAAGGCGGGCCCGGACGCGCAGATACTCCTGGATGAGCTCCGTCCAACGGCCGACTTCTTCGCGCGGCGCAGCGGCATAGCCATAGCCCGGCAGGTCGACGAGGCGGAGCGCCCCGCCGAGCGCGAAGAAATTAAGCGCTTGAGTCCGTCCCGGCGTACGGGAGATGCGCGCCAACGCTTTGTGTCCGGTCAGCGCGTTGATGAGCGAGGACTTGCCGACGTTGGAGCGGCCCGCGAAAGCGATCTCGTGCGGGCCGGGCGGCGGCAATTGCCCGATTTCCGTCACGCTGCGAATGAAGCCGCATTCGGCGGCGAAAAGCTTGCGGCCGGCTTCCCGGAAATCCTCTCTATCGGGCATAGGCATTCTTTTCCCTCTCCCCGCTTGCGGGGAAAGGGGGTCGGGGTGAGGGCCGAATGGTTACCCCCAAATGCCCCGGCCCCTCACCCTAACCCTCTCCCCATGAATGGGGAGAGGGAATCACGTCGTCGCCTTCCTGCGGAATGTTTTGGCGAGATTGCCCCACAGTTCGATCTTCACCCCGGCGCGGTGCATGATCAGGGTCTGCTGCGTCACGGAGAGCAGATTGTTCCACGTCCAATAGATCACCAGGCCCGAAGGGAAACTGCCGAGCATGAACGTGAAGATCACCGGCATCCAGGTGAACATCTGTTTCTGTACGGGGTCGGGCGGTTCGGGATTCATCTTCATCTGGATGAACATCGAAAAGCCCATGATCAGCGGCCAGATGCCGATCGCCAGGAAATGGCCGATGATCGGCAGGCTCGTCGGGTCATAGTGCAGCAGGCCGAAGAGCGTGAAGACGTTGGTCGGATCCGGCTGCGACAGGTCCTTGATCCAACCGAAGAACGGCGCCTGCCGCATCTCGATCGTGATGAACAGCACTTTGTAGAGCGAAAAGAACACCGGGATCTGAATGACCATCGGCAGGCAGCCGGAGACCGGATTGATCTTCTCGCGCTTGTAGAGCTCCATCAGCTCCTGCTGCTGTTTCACCTTGTCGTTCGCATAGCGCTCGCGCAGCGCCGTCATCTGCGGCTGCACCGCCTTCATCTTCGCCATCGACAGATAGCTGCGGTTGGCGAGCGGGAAGAAAGCGAGCTTGATCAGCACGGTGACGATCAGGATCGATATGCCGAAATTGCCGGTGAACTTGTAGAAGAAATCGAGAAGCCGAAACATCGGCCGGGTGATGAAGTAGAACCAGCCCCAATCGATCAGCAGCTCGAATTTCTTGATGCCGAGATCGTTCTGATAGGTATCGAGCGTTTGCACTTCCTTGGCGCCGGCAAAGACGCGCGAAGTGGTCTGCGCCGTCGCTCCCGGCGCCGCGGTGATCGGCGCGGCGAGATAATCCGCCTGATAGATCTTCAGCGCCGCGCCGCGCGCCGAGAACGTGCCTTCGTAAGGCACCTGCTGATCGGGAACGACGACGGCCGCCCAATACTTGTCGGTGAAGCCTAGCCAGCCGCCCGTGCCGCCGAGGCTTTTGGTTGCCTTCGGCTCTTTCAGGATCGAATCGTAGGTCGGCTCCTGGACGCCGGAATCGCCGATGACTCCGACCATGCCTTCGTGGAGGATCGAGTAGCCCGAAGTCTTCGGCTTGCCGTGCCGCGAGACGAGCGCGTACGGGTAAAGCGTCACCGCCGCGCCCGACTTGTTCTCGACGCTGTCGGTGACCGTGAACATGTAATGGTCGTCGATGGCGATACGGCGATGGAAGACCAGTCCCTGGCCGTTGTCGTAGGTCAGCGTTACCGGCGTCTGCGAGGTGAGCGTCTTGCCGTCGGCGCTCCAGACCGTCCGCGGCGTCGGCAGGAGCAGATTTTGGCCGGGCTTATTCACGAAGCCGACTTCCGCGTAATAAGGCGCCGGCGATCCCAAGGGCGACAGCAGCACGATGTTTTGGCTGTGCGGATCGGGAGTCTCGCGATAGGCCTTGAGCGATACGTCGTCGATCCGCGCGCCCCTGAGATCGATCGAGCCGAAGAGAGCGCGGCTGTCGAGCGACACGCGCGGATCGGCTTTGATCGCCGCTTCGCGCGTTTCGGTCGCGCCCGGGCCTTCGTTGGTGACGCCGCCCTGCGGAGGCGCGTTGGGGCTTGCCGCCGGAAGCGCGGTGGGGGAGCCGGGCTGGGGGGCCGTGTTCGGTTGCTGCATTTGCGCCTGCGTCTGGCGCTGCTGCTGCATCTGTGGTGCCGCGTAGAAATAGTTCCAGCCGAGGATGACCAGGATCGAAAGCCCGATCGCAAGATAAAGATTTCTATTGTCTTCCGACATGGCGGCGAAACCTAATCCTTCCTCTTCTTTTCCGTCGCAGTGGCGAACCGCCGCGGTTTGGCAACGCCGCCTGGGCGCGCCGCGTGAATTTCCGCGAAGGCGCGGGTGAGTTCTTCTTGCAGGACCGGAAAAGCTTGGTTAAGCGCCGCCTGCCGCGCAACGATCACATAGTCATATCCGGGATGCGCGGAAAGGTCCGGCAAATTCCGCAGGGCCTCCCGGAGGCGGCGGCGGATACGGTTGCGGATCGCGGAATTACCGAGCTTTTTCGTCACCGTAAAGCCGAAACGCGGCGCGGCGCTGTCGGCCGGGCGACGAATGGATTGCAGGCTGAAGCACGCGGCATGAACGCGCCTTCCCTTGGCGGCGTTCACGAATTCGGCGCGTTTGGTCAGCCGCGCCAATCGGGCCTGCGTGCTGGCGATGGTCCGCTCCCGCGTCGGACGCCGGACTGCGTCGGGCGCGCTCAGGCCGACAGACGCTTGCGGCCGCGCGCGCGGCGGGCGGCAATCACTTTGCGGCCCCCGGCTGTCGCCATGCGGGCGCGAAACCCATGCCGACGCTTGCGCACCAGCTTGCTCGGTTGATAGGTCCGCTTCACGTTTCACTCCGCGAATGTCGCGCCGCACCCGCGCCTGCGCAGTCAACCCGGCCGCGCCGGACATGCGATAGAAAAGGAAAGATGCAGCCGCGGGCCTTATAGAGGCAAGCGGCGCGGCAAGTCAATTTGGCGCACTGCCAAGCGGTGTCCCGGACACCAACTGCGACATTGCGACAGCAAGGATCCGGCCCTTATGCGGCCCGCTGTGTTCTGATCGAAGTGAGCCGCGCGCCCAACCGCCGTGATGCATGCCACAAATCGTATGCCGCCTGCATACGAAGCCACACTTCGGCGCCATTTCCGCAGAACTTGCCGATCCGCAACGCCATTTCCGGCGAAATCGCCGCCGAGCCGGCGAGCACGCGGTGAAGCGCCTGACGCGACACGCCTAGGGCCTTGGCCGCGGCGGCCACAGGCATGTTCAGACCAGGAAGCACATCCTCGCGCAGGATTTCGCCGGGATGAACCGGCGGACGCTTTGCATCCCTAGCGGCCATGATAATCCTCCGGATCAACGGCGACGGCGTCTTGACCGTCGAAAGCGAACGTCAGGCGCCAATTGCGCGATACCGTGACCGCAAAACGTCCTGTCTGATCGCCGGACGGAGCATGAAAGCCGAACGTAACGACGTTCATATCTTCAGGACGCGTCGCTTCGCTAAGAAGCGTCAATTGACGCTCAACCTTGCGGACCCAATCGAAGCGAAGCCCGGAAGCATCGCTTTTCGTCCAAAAGCGTTTCAAGGCCCGGCCGCGAAAGCTTTTAATCACGCAGAAAAAATGTAACGCAATAAGTTACAGTGTCAAGCGATAAGTTACACTACTTAATTGCCACCTTCAATCCAGGAAATCGAGCCCGATGTCGAGCGAAGGCGCGCTGTGGGTGAGCCGGCCGATCGAGATCAGATTGACGCCCGAGGCCGCGATCGCCGCGGCGTTGTCGAGACTCACGCCACCCGAAGCC
>JASHUD010000046.1 GCA_030040215.1 Methylovirgula sp. | reverse complement strand
GCGATCTCCGCGGCGACGCGCTTCATCTCAGCGAGATTCGCCAGATCGGCGTAGTGGATCTTGTGTGCGAGCCCGGGCGCCTGCTCGTTGAGGCGCGCCAGCGTCGCCTCGCCGCGCGCCTTGCTGCGCGCTACCGCGACGATCCGCGCCCCCATGCGGGCGAGTTCGATGCCGGCAACTTCGCCGATTCCGGACGTAGCGCCGGTGATGACCACGGTTTTGCCTTGCATCATCTCCCGACCTCACGAGTGGGCGAGGATGCCAAGCACTTCCTATTCGGCCGGCACCCGCGTCTTGAGCGTGCGGTAGATATAGTCGGATGCCGAGACATTTGCATCGACATCGTCGAAAGTGGCGGCAATCTCCGCCACTTTGTCGTGATGCGGCGAAAGGTGACAGATCGGATCGGCGTTGCGGGCATCGCCGGTAAGCGCCAGAGCCTGGCAGCGGCAGCCGCCGAAATCGATCGTCTTACGCGGGCATGAACGGCACGGCTCGAGCATCCACTCCGTACCCCGGAAGGCGTTGAAGGCCGGGGAATTCATCCAGATATCGATGAGCGAGTGTTCGCGCACCGTCCAGAACTCAAGCCCGGGAATGGTCTCGGCGGCGTGGCAGGGCAAAACCTTGCCATGCGGCGTGACGTTCATCGTGCGCTTGCCCCAACCGCCCATGCAGGCCTTCGGATATTTGGCGTAATAGTCCGGGATGACGTGATCGATCACGATCTTGCCGGCATAGGTTTCGCGCAGACCTTCGACCTCGGCCACCGCCTTCTCGACCTGGGCGTGCGACGGCATCAGGACCTTCCGATTGACGAGGGCCCAGGCGTAATATTGCGTATGGGCGATCTCGACCCGCCGCGCGCCGAGTTCGACCGCGAATTCCACCATGCGGCCGGCGCGCGCGATATTGGCGCGGTGAATGACGGCGTTCACGGTAAGCGGAATGCCTACCTCGTTGACCCATCTTGCAACGTCGATCTTGCGCGCGAACGCGCCCTTGTAGCCGGCGATCCTATCGGCCGATTCGGCCATGGCGTCCTGGATCGAAAGCTGCACATGATCGAGCCCCGCGTCCGCCAGTTCGCGCATTCTTTCCTGGGTGAGGCCGATCCCGGAGGTGATGAGGTTGGTGTAGAGCCCGACTTTCTTGCAATGCGCGACGATCTCGACGAGATCGCGGCGCGACGCCGGCTCGCCGCCGGAGAGATGCGCATGAAGAATGCCGGCCGCGGCGGCTTCCGAGAAGACGCGCTTCCAGGTCTCGGTATCGAGCTCGCCGGCGCGGGAATCGAGCTCGACCGGATTCGAGCAATAGGGGCAGCCGAGCGGGCAGCGATGCGTCAGTTCGGCGAGAATGCCGACCGGAGCGGAGATGGGCGTCGGCGTGGTCTCAAGCGCGTTCATAGGTCCACCATGCGTTTGGCGGCGAGTTCGCCGAGAAGCGCTCGGACATCCGTCTCGATGCGGGCGCGCTCGGCCTTGAACTGTGCAGCAAGATCATCGACGATCTCACTCAATGTGGCGTTTCCGTCGCAGCGCTTCAAGATTTCCACCGCGATCGGGTTGGTCTTCAAAACTCTCTCCGGCGCGAGCAGCAGCCATTCGCCGCGCGTCTCATCGTGTTTCAAATGCACGCCGCGCGGCAAACGCGGCTTTACCTCGCCGCCGATCTCGGCAGGATCGCTCATGCGGCCTTGCCGCGTACGGCTACTTTCGTGCCCGGCACCCAGGCGTCCGGCGGCAGCGCCTTATCGACATAGGCGCCCCACAATGCGTCGAGCATCGCCCAGAGCACGTTGCACTTGAACTCCAACGCCTTGATCGCTTTCTCCTGTTCGTCGCGCGTCTTGGCGTGCGTCTTGACGAATTCGAGCGCCCATTCCGAATCGCGCTTGGCCTGCGGGGGGCGCTGCGAGAAATAGGCGAGCGTGTCTTTGCTGACGAAATCGTAATGGGCCAGCATGCCGCTCATCCGCTCGCTGATGATGTCCGGCGAGAAAAGCTCGGTCAGCGAGGAAGCGACCGCTTCGAGCGGCGTGCGGGTACGGCAGAACTCCACGTAGGCATCGACCGCGAACCGCGTCGCCGGCAGGATCCCTTCGGTCGAGATCACGTAATCACGCGGGAAACCGAGGCCGTCGGTGAGTTTCAGCCAGCGTTCGATGCCGCCGTCGCCCGGCTTCAGGCCGTCGTGATCTTCGATCCGTTTGCGCCATTGCCGCCGGTCTTCGGTGTCGGTCAGGCGGGTCAAGACGGTCGCATCCTTGATCGGAATCATCGACTGATAATAATAGCGGTTGAGCGCCCAGGCCTGAATTTCTTCGTAGCTGCATTGGCCGCTGTATTGGCGGCGATGGAAGCGATGCCGATTGTGATAGCGCTCGGCGCCGACCTTGCGCAGCGCCGCCTCCAATTCTTCCCGACTCAAAAGACCGCTCATAACCTGACCTCCATCCCGTCATGGGAAACTTCCCACCCCGCTGCCTCGGCCTTGGCGCGCGCCGCCGAATCTTCGACGAGCACCGGGTTGGTGTTGTTGATATGGACGTAGATTTTGCGACGGATGCCGAGATCGGCGAGGCGGCGCATCGATCCGTTTTCGCCGCTCATCGCGAGATGGCCCATGCGCCATGCGGTCTTCGTCGAAAGGTCCAAACGCACCATTTCGTCGTCCGTAAACGTGGTGCCGTCGAAAAACAACAGATCGGCGCCGCGCAATCTTTCCGCGAGGCGAGGGGTGATTTCCGCGCAGCCCGGGATATAGAAGAATTTCTTCGCGGCGTCGCTGATCTCCAGGCCCAGAGTCTCCTCGCCTTCGGTGCCGATCTTAACTTCTCCGGCTTCGTGATACAGCGGCACCTTTCCCGGCACCGAGAACGGCATGACGCTGAGACCGATCCCCGTCTCGACCAGTTCATCCGGGACGACGCGTTTCAAATGCACCAACTCCCTATTCAAGACCCCGAAAATACCGCCGGAAACTTCGGCAAGCGTCGCTTTGCTGCCGAAAACCGTGAACCCTTGTTGTTCGCGTAATGTGAGAAGCCCCGTGATGTGATCGACGTCGCCGCTGGTCAGAAAGATCGCGGCGATCGGCGAGCCACGGCTTTTCCCATGCGGATGCAACTGCGGCGTCGCGAGAATCTGTTGGCGAAGATCGGGCGAAGCGTTCAGGAGCAACCAACGTTCGCCATCGCTGCTGACAGCCAGGCTCGACTGCGTCGCAGGCTTTACGCGCCGGTCGCCGTTCCATGCGAGTCGGCAGACGGGACAGAGGCAGTTCCACTGTGGAAATCCTCCCCCGGCTGCCGATCCGAGGACAATGATACGCAACTCACGTCCTATGCTTGTTGTTGGAAATGCCAGTTAGTCGCCGATCAGATCTCAGCGGACTCGTAGCTGGTGACTTCCATGCCAACACAGACTTCGACAAGCGTCGGAGTTGTCCAGGCCATAATTTCCTCCATTTGCACATTTGTAAAACCGGACAGCACTCACTGTCCGCGTTCATGCTCCCATAAAATAAGAGCTGCTGCCACGGCAAGTTAGCGCCACCGTGCATTTCTTACAGATGTTTTACAATCAAGCGTTTACGCGAACCGGAACGTCGCTTGCGAGGTTCGAATTTGGGGGTTTTTGAGGTTCGCGTTGCCGGCAAATTACGCAATTCTGACACTTCCGAAGCGAGTCCCGGCGCGATCGCAGCGGCATTGCCGAACGCGGCCCCGATTCGCGCCTTCGCAAGCCGCGTTACAGCGGCGGCGTGCCGTTGAAGCGCAGCACTTCGCCGGCAAGATAGAGACTGCCGGCGATGAGGATGCGCGGCGGGAGCGCCCATTCGCGCGCCGCCAGGAAGCGCAGTGCCTGCTCGATGTTTTCGCAGGCGACGGCCGGAATGCCCGCCGCGTTGGCGAGCGCGGCGACTTCGACCGGGGGGCGCCCGGCGTGTTCGCCGACCACGGGTACGGCGAGAACTTCCTGCGCCAGCCCCTTGAACGCGCGCAGGAAGGCGGCGGTATCCTTGGTGGCAAGCGTGCCGCAGATGAGAACCAGCGGCCGCGGCGCCTTCTCCTCGCAATCGGCCATGGCCTGGGCGAGCACGCGCGCGCCATCCTCGTTGTGGGCGCCGTCGAGCCAAATCTCAGCGCCTTCCGGAGCTGGTGCCACCACGTGGCCCTTCTGCAAGCGCTGCAACCGCGCCGGCCATTTGGCGGTCGCAATTCCGAACTCGATCGCCGTAGGAGGAATGTGCGGCTCGGCCGCGTGCAGGGTGGCGATCGCCGCCGCGGCGTTCTGATGTTGGTGGCGGCCGACGAGGCGGGGCAGCGGTAGATCGAGGAGCCCGCGTTCGTCTTCGAAAAGCAGCCGTCCGTGCTCCTCGCGGACGAAAAAGTCGCGGCCCGCCACCCGAAGCGGGGCGCCGATCTCGCCGGCCCGGCGCTCGATCACCGCGAAAGCCTCAGGCTGCTGCGCGCCGATGATCGCCGTCACCCCGGGCTTCAGGATCCCGGCCTTTTCGGCGGCAATCTCGGCCACCGTAGAGCCGAGGAATTCCGGATGATCGATGGAGACGGGGGTAATTAGCGTGCCGGCCGGACGGTCGACGACGTTGGTAGCGTCGAGCCTCCCGCCGAGCCCCACTTCGAGCAGAAGAACGTCGGCCGGATGTTCGCTAAAGAGTTTCAGCGCCGCAGCGGTGGTGATCTCGAAAAAGGTGATCGGCGCACCGGCGTTCGCCGTCTCGCAAAGTTTGAGGACGGACGCGAGCTCGGCGTCTCCGACCAGCCGGCCGCCGCCTTTGCGTCCGAGCCGGATCCGCTCGTGAAAACGGACGAGGTGCGGCGAAGTATAGACGTGCACGCTTTTGCCGGCCGCCTCCAGCATCGCCCGCATGAAGGCGATGCTCGAACCTTTGCCGTTGGTGCCGGCGACATGAATGACCGGCGGCAAGCGGTTCTGCGGGTTGCCCAGCGCGTCGAGCAGGCGGACGACGCGGCCGAGCGACAGATCGATCTTCTTGGGGTGAAGATCGAGCAGGCGCGTTAGGATCGCATCCCACTCGTCGGAGGTATCGATGGGCGCCCCGCTCATGCGGCGTCAAGCTCTAAAGCCGGCCTGTGCGTCAGCAGCGAGCAGAGCCGCGCCAACGTAGGCCGCATGTCATGGCGACGCACGACCATGTCGACCATGCCGTGCGCTTGCAGATATTCGGCGCGCTGGAATCCTTCCGGCAGGCGTTCGCGAATCGTCTGTTCGATCACCCGCGCGCCGGCAAAGCCGATGACCGCGCCGGGCTCGGCAATATGGACGTCGCCGAGCATCGCATAGGAGGCGGTGACGCCGCCCGTCGTCGGATTGGTCAGGACCACGATATAGGGGAGCTTGGCGGCGCGCAGCCGTTGCACCGCGATTGTCGTGCGCGGCATCTGCATCAGCGAAAAGATGCCTTCCTGCATGCGCGCCCCGCCCGACGCCGTGAAAATGATGAACGGCGTCTGGTGTTCGACCGCGTGTATCATGCCGTTGACGATCGCCTCGCCCGCCGCCATGCCCAACGAGCCGCCGAGAAACTCGAAATCCTGAATGGCGATCGTCACGTCGATGCCCTCGAGGCGCCCCGCGCAGATCCGCACCGCGTCGTTCGCCCCAGTCTTCAGGCGGTTTTCCTTGAGCCGGTCGGTATAGCGTTTGATGTCGCGAAACTTCAGCGGATCGAGCGGAACCTCGGGAGCCGGCAGATCGCTATAGGCGCCACCGTCGAAGAGCATCTCGAGCCGCGCCTTGGCCGGCATGCGCATGTGGTAGCCGGAACCCGGCACCACGTAGAAATTGGATTCGAGGTCCTTGTGGAAGATAAGCTCGCCGCTCTCCGGGCATTTGACCCAAAGATTTTCGGGGGTCTCGCGGCGCAGGAATGAGCGGATCTTCGGCGGAACGACATTGGAAATCCAATTCATGAGTGCCCTTTGGGAAAAGTTTGGTCTGTCAATCTATGCGTCCGGCGGCACCGACGCAAAGCTTCCGTCCCTTCTCCCCATTTATGGGGAGAGGGTCAGGGTGAGGGGCCGGGTGATTTTCAAATTTATTCAGAGGCTTAAGCGGAGGACAGCGTTATTCTGATGACATCGTAGCCCATGCCCCCTCACCCTAACCCTCTCCCCGCAGGCGGGGAGAGGGAATGAAGGCGGCATTCTGCAGGCCTGCGGCGATCTTCCGCACGAGACCTACGACCGCCGCGACGCTGCCGGGCGTCGGCCGCCCCGCCTCGTCGAGCGACTTGCGCAAAGCTTCGACCAGCGCCGAGCCGACCACGACTCCGTCGGCAATGGATGCGATTGCCGCGGCGCTCGCGGCGTTCTTCACGCCGAAGCCGACCGCGACCGGCAAGTCCGTATGCCGTTTCAGCCGGCCCACCGCGGCCGCCACTTTGGCGACATCGGGCGCGCCCGCGCCGGTGATCCCG
>JASHUD010000045.1 GCA_030040215.1 Methylovirgula sp. | reverse complement strand
CGAGGCGGCCGGCAGATGCAAGAGGTCCGCCTTGTTCAAATATTCGGGAGTGATGGCGCTACCGTTTTCCGCGGATTGCGCGAAGAGTTCGTCGCTTCCGCTCTCCCCGTAAACGGCGAGATGAACGGCAGTGGAACTAGAAAGCGAACGCGTAGATCGTTCCGTCGGCACCCACATAGAGACGATCCTGCGTCGCGATGAGCGTCTGGAGGCGGTGCAGGCCGGCCAAGCCCTGCTTCGGGCCATCGAACAACACTTCGCCGGTATCGCCCTTGAACCCATGCAGACGATTGTCGCCTTGCGCGCCGACGGCCCAGACGATCGGATTGGCGCTTCCATCTGTGGTCGTCACGATCGGCGCGCCGAAACCTTGCATCTTCCCGCACCATGCGACGGCGAGCGTCGGCGGATGGCCGCCGTGAGCGGCCAAGGTAATGAGACCTTTCCGCAATGGGTCTTCCAGGCAACCCGGACCCTCGGTTGGAAAGGCAACATAGATGGAATCAGCTACGGGATAGGCGGCGGCGGCCGCATAAATCCCCCACCCCGACATTTTTTTGATGGCGAGCGCGCCGCCGACGCCGCCGAGATGCGTCCGATCGAGAAGATAGGCCTTGCCGTCCTTGCCAAGCGCGAGGACGAGCTTTTGAGGGTCCTTTCCAGCCGGAAGGTCGAGCGGCATGGGGGCGATCACGCCCAGATCGGAGTCGTTGACATCGAGATCGTGCCAATCGGTCGGCGCGAAGAAATCCCGCTCATCGGCGGAATGATGCAGATCGGGTGGCAGACGGATCACCGCCTCGCCGTCGGCCCAATCCGCCGTGCCATACGTGTTGCCGGTCGCCACGAAGAGCGAGGCGCCATCCGAAACGACGCCGCCCTGCGCCCAAATTCCACCGCCTTCCGCGCGTGTCGCCCAGCGCGTTACCTTGTGCGGATCGCTGAGAGAAACGCCGACCACCGTTCCGTGGTAGGGCGCGCAGCCGAAGAAACTGCCGAAAGGCACATAGACGGTATTGTTGAAGACTAGCAGCGCGCCACGCTGATTTTGCGTGGTCGCAAGGAAGGGAGGATTTTGGTCGGCGAAAGCACCTCGGATATCGACCGGCCAGCCGGGCACGATTGCCCCATCCTTCAAGGCCAGCGCAAAGACGAGATCACTCGGCCCGGAAGGAAGGTTGATGGCGGCATCGAGAAACAGAGTTTCGCTCGCCGCGTCGATGACCGGCGTGCCGGTGACGCCAAGCGGAGCGATGTCGCCGCAAGGCAGCGCCTCGCGCCCCACCGGCGGCCCCAGTTCCCGCTTCCAGACCGTCTGCCCGCTCAGCGCATCGAGCGCGTAGACGACGTTGTTTTCGGTAACTGCGATGAGCAGCGCGGATTTCGCGCCGGGCGGCTGCCAATAGAGCGGTTGCGCATGAATCTTTCCGGAAAGTTCGGCGTGGAAAGCGGGATCGAAGCGCAGCGTTTTGGCGCGATCCCAGGTCAGGCTGGGGACGACGAAGTTCCCGCTGCGATTGGGGCTGCCGTGATAGGTCAGGATCGAAGAGGGGTCGGCGCGGGCCGGAAGGCCGCCGAGCGACAGGACGACGACAAAAAGAACAAAACCGATCCGCCGCATGCACACCTCGTGACGTAGAGCTGACGCGTTCTCAGTAACGCCACCGTTGCGCGTTTGCGACAAGAAAATCTCTAAAAACCCGCACTCGGGCGACGTTCTTCATCTCCTCGGCATAGACGAGATAGCATTCCAATTCCGGCATCGGCGCTTGCGGCAGGAGCTGTACAAGGGCCGGTTTGTCCAAATATTCCGGCAAAATCGCGATGCCGACCCCATTTTCGGTTGCCCGCCACAGCGCCGTGATGTTGTTTACCGACATCACAGGTTCGCGAGGATTCTTGGCGTCGCGGCCGAGATAGAGGAGCGCATTGAGATCGTCGAGGAAGCCCGGCGCCGCGTAGCTCAACAGCCGATGGTGGTCCAAATCCTCGAGATTCTGCGGATGACCATGGCGTTTCAGATAATCGACCGAGGCATAAAGGTGATAGTGGACCGTGAATAGGCGGCGGCGGATCAGATCGGGCTGCATGGGTTCGCGCAGCCGCAAGGCCACGTCCGCCTCGCGCATCGCGAGATTGAGCTCGTCGTCGGAGAGAATCACCTTCAATTTGACATCGGGATAGAGTTCGAGAAACTGGCCGAGCCGTGGCGCCAGCCAATTGCTGCCGATTCCGAAGGTCGTCGTGATCCGCAATTCCCCGTGCGGCTTTTCGCGGCTGTCGACGAGACTCGTCTGCGCCGCTTCGAGCTTGGCCATCACCTCGCGCACGGTGCGGAACAAAACTTCGCCCTGCTCGGTGAGAATGAGGCCGCGCGCATGACGATGAAACAGCGGAACCGCGAGTTCCTGTTCGAGCGCGCTCACCTGTCGGCTGACGGCGGACTGGCTGAGCGCCAGCGCCGCGCCGGCGCGGGTAAAGGACCCGGCCTCAGCCGCCGCATGGAAGATCCGCAGCTTGTCCCAATCCATGAGTCCTCCACCCAGCGCGCAATCGGGGAAGAATAGGGTCGAATGGCGACGCGGCAAAAGCGGGCGGCGGCTCGCTTTATTCCGCCGCGGCGCGATGCTGGGCGCGCGCCGCGAGCCAGCGTTCGGCTTCGAGCGCCGCCATGCAGCCGAGCCCCGCCGCCGTAACCGCTTGCCGGTAGACCTCATCGGCGACGTCGCCGGCGGCGAAGACGCCCGGCACGTTGGTCGCCGTCGAGAACGGGGCCGTCCTCAAATAGCCGTTCGGCTTTGCCTCGATCTGGCCGAGGAAAAGCTCGGTCGCCGGCGCATGGCCGATCGCCACGAAGACTCCATCGGCGGGAACCTCGCTGAAGACGCCGGTCTTCACATTCTTGAGCCGGACGTGCGTGACGCGCGTCGGGCCGTTTTCATCGGCGCCGCAAATCTCATCGACGACGCAGTCCCAGATCACCTCGACGTTGGGCGTCTTGAACAACCGGTCCTGAAGAATCTTTTCGGCGCGCAGACTTTCGCGCCGATGCACGAGCGTCACCTTGCTGGCGAGATGGCTCAAATAGAGCGCCTCTTCGACCGCCGTATTGCCGCCGCCGACCACGATGACGGGCATGCCGCGGTAGAAGAAGCCGTCGCAGGTGGCGCAGGCCGAGACGCCATAGCCTTTGAACCGCTCTTCGGAAAGTAGGCCGAGCCATTTGGCCTTGGCGCCGGTAGCGATCACCAAAGCGTCGCAGGAATAGATCGCGCCGCTATCGCCGCGCAGGCGGAAGGGTCGGCGGCCGAGGTCTACGTTGACGATGTGGTCGGAGACGACCCGCGTGCCGACGTGCTCGGCCTGAAGGCGCATCTGCTCCATCAGCCAAGGCCCTTGGATCGGCTGGGGGAAGCCCGGGTAGTTCTCGACGTCGGTGGTGATCATCAACTGGCCGCCGGCATCGACGCCGGCGATCACGATCGGCTCGAGCAGCGCCCGGGCCGCGTAGATGGCCGCCGTATAGCCGGCCGGTCCCGATCCGACGACGATGAGCTTGGAATGAAGCGGGGTCTTGCCGGCTGCACCGCTCACTTATTCCGCCTTTCTCGCCGCAAGGCGGCATGGGCACCGACCGAACGCCGGCGATTCCTCACAATTTATGGGCGCGGCGCCTGGCTCGCAACCCAGGCCTCCCGCAGCTGCGGCACGAGCCGGCGCGCTCCGCGTCGCGACGCGCCACCTCTGCGCTTTGTCGAGGATCTAGAAACGATAGCGATGGTGATGATGATGGCGGTAATAGCCGTATGCGGGCACCAACCTCAGCGCCCCGATGCCCGCCGCAACATTGACGCCGGTCTGCGCGTTGACGGAGAGCGGCTGCAAAGCGATGGAATGGGCGTTGCCGCCAACCAGCGCATTAGCGCCTAGCCCGGCGCCTAAGGTCAGCTCCGCCGTCGCGCCGGTGAATTCGCCGGCGAGCGCGAAACGTCCCGGTTCGGGCGTTGCCGAGAAGACCGTCCAGACGAGCTTACCGGGTCCCGTCGCTCCGAGCGCCAATCCGACCTTGGTGATCGTACCGACATAATATTCCGGCGGTCCATAGGAGCGGCGGAATCGGCAGGAAAGTGCCTGTCTGGACGTGACGATCAGGCCGACGCCGGGAGAGACGTTGCATTCGAGCACGCCAATTTGGTCGGCTTTGGCGACAGTGGCCGAGCCGGCCCAAAGCGGAACGACGCAGCCCACAACTGCGATAAGGATTGGGCGAATACCCATAACCCGTCTCCTGTCTTCCTCTATTTGCGGCCCGCGCCGCGCCGGGCTAGCGCGGCGCCGGTTGCAGGACGAGGCTGCCGAACCCGGCGTTCACGGCGACGCCGGTCTGCGCATTGACCGAAAGGGGTTGCAGGGCGACGGAATCGCCGCTGCCCCCGACCAATGCATTGGCGCCGACGCCCGGCCCGAACGAGACGTTCGCTGTGGCGCCGCCATACGATCCGGCGAGCGCATACGGATTCAACGCCGGGGTCGCGGCGAACACGGCCCAAACCAGATGGCCCGGCCCCGTCACCCCGAGCGCGACGCCTAAATTGCTGATGCTGCCTACGTAAAATTCCGGCGGGAAATGGTGCCGGTTAAACCGGCAGGCGATCGACTTCGAAGAGGTGATGATGAAGCCGACCGAGGGAGAAACATTGCAATGCAGGATGCCGACTTGCGCCGCCTGCGCAATTTCGGCCGAGCCGAGCCAGAGCGGCGCCAAAAGGGCGCAAGCCGCCGGCAGGAGTGAACGCCGCGGTACGAGCATGGATCGTCTCCTCTCGATTGCATTTTATGCGTTAGGGACGGTGCAGCTAACGCTCGGATTGCTCTGACATAGGAGGCAGCAAGGCGCAAGCGCCCGCGGAGACGAACGGCACAAACGGTGCCGTCGGGCGGCAGGCGGTCCGCCGCCGGTTTCACGGCCATTTGACCAGCGGGGGCATCGACGAAAGGATCGAATCGACATTGCCGCCCGTCTTGAGCCCAAAAATCGTTCCGCGGTCGTAAAGAAGATTGAACTCGACGTAGCGGCCGCGGCGCACGAGCTGTTCGTCGCGTTCCGCCTCGTTCCAGGGCTTTGCAAAATTACGCCGCACGATTTCCGGATAGATCTTCAGCAAGGTCTCGCCGACGTCGCCAACGAAGGCGAGCTCGGCATCGAAGCCGGATTCCGTTTCGAGGTAATCGAAGAAGATCCCGCCGATCCCGCGCGGCTCGCTGCGGTGCTTCAGAAAGAAATATTCGTCGCACCATTCCTTGAACCGATCGTAATCCGCGACGCCAGGGTGGCGCGCGCAGAGGCCTTTCATCGCCGCGTGGAAGGCAATCGCATCCTGATCTTCCGGCTTACGGCGGCGATCGAGCACCGGCGTCAGATCGGCACCGCCGCCGAACCAGGCGTCGCGGGTCACCACATAGCGACAGTTCATGTGCACGGTCGGCACCTGCGGATTATACGGGTGCACGATGAGCGAAATGCCCGAGGCCCAGAAGCGCGGATCGGCCGCGGCACCCGGAATCTGCGCGGCGAACTCGGCCGGGAACGTGCCGTAGACGGTCGAGCAATGCACGCCCGCCTTCTCGAAGAGCCGGCCGTGCAAAAGCGCCATCTTGCCGCCGCCGCCATCCTTGCCCGCCTGGTCGCTTCGCACCCAGTCCGTCGCCGCGAAACGGCCGGGCTGCCGGTTCCTCTCCGCGTAGGGTCCGGGACACTCCTTTTCCAAGGTTTCGAGCACGGCGAGGGTCTTGGATTGCAGCGCTTCGAAAGTGGCGCGCGCTTCGGCCTGGCGGATTTCGAGGTCTTTCGTTTCGCGCATCGCTTCATCCGAACTTGGGGGATTGCCGGTCTAGCCGCTATCGGCCGAAATGTAACCTGCCGCCGCCGCCGGCGCGGCGGTACGGCGTGAAGTGGCGAAAGGCCGCATTGCCGCGGCATTCGGCTTGCGAATAACACGATAGCAAAGCCTTATAGAGCTGCGGAGTGGAGGAAGACGTGGCCGGCAGCGCCAGCATGGAGGCTCCCTCACGCCGGGATTTCCTCTTCATTGCTACCGGCGCCGTGGGCGTCGCCGCGCCTGGGGCCGGCGCCGCATAACCTCGCTCTCCCGCCTTACACGTTCACGTCCGATACGAAGATTTCGATAGGTTGAGCGGGTACGCCGCCCCATTCCGAGCCGAGAACCGATCATGAGCGGCCAACCGACCTACGTTCCCAAAAGCGCTTTCGCAAAATGGTTCGAAAGCCGGCTGCCGCTGCTCGGCTTCGTGCATCATTCCTTCGTCGCCTTCCCCACGCCGCGCAACCTCAATTATTGGTGGACGTTCGGCGGCATTCTTACCTTCATGCTCGGCTTTCAGATCGTCACCGGCGTCGTGCTGGCGATGCATTACACGCCGGATTCGAAGCTCGCCTTCCTTTCGGTCGAGCACATCATGCGCGACGTGAACTACGGCTGGCTATTGCGCTATGCGCATTCGAACGGCGCTTCGCTGTTTTTTGCCGCCGTCTACATCCATATGCTGCGCGGCCTCTACTACGGCTCTTATAAGGCGCCGCGCGAAGTGCTGTGGATCCTCGGCGTCATCATCTATCTCCTGATGATGGCGACCGGCTTTCTCGGCTACACGCTGCCTTGGGGACAGATGAGCTTTTGGGGCGCGACGGTCATCACCAGCATCTTCGGCGCGATTCCCCTCGTCGGCGGCACGCTGACGACTTGGCTCTGGGGCGGCTATGCGGTCGGCAATGCGACTCTGAATCGGTTCTATGCGCTGCATTACCTTCTGCCGTTCATGATCGCAGGCGTGGTCGTCCTGCACATTTGGGCGTTGCACGTCTCGGGCTCGAACAATCCGGCCGGCATCGAAAAACGTACCGACAAAGACACGTTGCCGTTCCAT
>JASHUD010000044.1 GCA_030040215.1 Methylovirgula sp. | reverse complement strand
GCGATCCTGCGCGATCGAGACCTACGTCGATCGCAGGCGGTTTTCCCTTACGGTCGGAGCTAAGCCACGCCGAGCTTCTTCTGCAGGCTCGTCGAGGACGTCGTGTATTGGAAGACGAGCTTCTTGTCCGGATAGACGTAGTGATAGACCTTCTGCGCGGCGAGCGCGCCTTCGTGGAATCCGCAGAGGATGAGTTTGAGCTTTCCCGGATAATGGTTGATATCGCCGATCGCGAAAATGCCCCGCACGTTCGTCTCAAATCGCGCCGTATCGACCGGGATCAGATTCTCGTGGAGGTTCAGCCCCCATTCGGCGACCGGGCCGAGCTTCATGGTGAGCCCGAAGAAAGGAACGAGCCGTTCGACGGCGAGCTCGTCCACTTCGCCCTTGGCGCTCTTGATCTGCGCCGCGGCAAGTTGGCCGTCCTCGCCCGAAAGCGCCAGGATCTGGCCGATCCGCAGCTCCATCTTGCCGGCGGAGACGAGGTCGCGCATCGCCTTGACGGAATGCGGCGCGGCACGGAACTCGTCACGCCGATGCACCAGCGTCAGACGTTTGGCAATCGGCTGCAAGTTCAAGGTCCAGTCGAGCGCCGAATCGCCGCCTCCGACGATGACCACGTTCTTGTCGCGGAAGTCCTCCATCTTGCGCACCGCATAGAAAACGGACTTCTGCTCGTAGGCTTCGATGCCCTCGATCGGCGGCTTCTTCGGCTGGAATGAGCCGCCGCCCGCCGCGACGATCACCGATTTGCATTCGAACGTGCGCTCCGCGTCGGTCTTGACGCGGAAGGCCGGCGCTTCGTGTGCGCCCAGCACTTCGAGTTCGGTGACCATTTGCTCGAAATGAAAGGTCGGATGGAACGGCTCGATCTGGGCGAGCAGCTTTTCGACAATGCCGTCGCCGGTAATCATCGGATGGCCGGGAATGTCGTAGATCGGCTTTTCCGGATAGAGTTCGGCGCACTGGCCGCCGGCGCGCGGCAGCACGTCGATGAGATGCGCCTTGATGTCGAGGAGACCGAGTTCGAAGACCGTGAACAAGGCGGTCGGGCCGGCCCCCACGATCACAACGTCGGTCTTTATGCTTTCTCCCATAAACTGCTCCTGAAAAAGGTCGGACGCGTTCGGTGGCGTGAAAGATGGGGCGCCGCAACCGGATTTTTGTCGCGCCTCCGTCCGACGCCCGGCTCAGCCTTGACGCTGCGGGGTCGTGACGATGAGTCCGTCGAGTTCCGGCGTCACCTTAATCTGGCAGGAAAGCCGCGAATTGGCCTGCGTTCCATAGGCAAAATCGAGCATATCCTCTTCCTGCGGGCTGGGCCCGCCCGTCAACGGCAAAAAGGCTTCATCGACATAGACATGGCAGGTCGCGCAGGCGCAAGCGCCGCCGCATTCGGCGGTGATCTCGGGGACGGAATTGCGGATCGCGGTTTCCATGACGGTCGAACCTTCTTCCGCCTCGACCGTCCGCTTTTCGCCAAACGAATCGATGAAGGTGATTTTGATCATAGATGGTCGCTCGGGATCGCAGGGAGCAGCGCTCGGGCTCTCTCTTACTGAAGAGCTTTCCCGTTGAACAGCCTTGTCTTTGCCGGAAGGATATTCGCCCCCGGTTCGGGGCGGATGCATTCCATTTCTCACGCAGGTCGGGAAGAGGCTAAGGCGCGGGCTGCGACGAAAGCTCGCTCAGATAAGCTTCGATGGCGCCCAGCGTTCTACCGAGCGCGACCACCACGGATTCGAGCGCGGTTTGCGCTTCTTCGCCGGCAAGCGTGCCCTCCAGTTTGCCGGCGGCTTCGGCAAGCTCGAAGGCCCCGATCGCCCGCGCCGAGCCGCTGAGCTTATGAGCGAGATCGGCGGCGCCCCGGGGACTGGCGATTCGCATGGCTGCCATTAATTTGGCGGACTGGCCGACGAAAAGGTGCAAAAGATCACGTTGCAATAGAAGGTCGCCGCCGGTCTGCGCGGCAAGATGGATGGGGTCGAGCCGGGCGGGCGCGGCAAGAATTTGAGCTTTATCTGCCGGATGCATTGCTATCTCGTAGGAACTTATAATCCTGCCGGCTGGCGGCGTCGCGGAATGCGGATTGGAGGGTCGATTCTTTTGGATGCAAGCCGTCGCTTGCCGCTCCCGAGCGAAGTCTTTCCTTGCCATCGCGCGGTTTTTGCTTGAAAATTCCGGTAGGCGGCGCCTTGCACGTCGAGGCAAGAATTTTTTCGGTTATGGTGAAGGCCGCGTTAACGACGAATCGAACCTTCTCGGCACAGCGGTTTCAATCAACGAAGCTGGGATGTAGAGTAGATTGGTTAACGGTTGGACAACCCACGCCGTTTGACAAACCATGCGGGAGGCCGAGGCGCATCGGTCCCGTCCGTGAGAGGCAATTATGGCCACGTCCAAAAAGGCGCAAGATCCCGCGGCTGCGGCTCTATCGGCGATCGAGGAAGCATTAAACCTCGGGGAGGGATCGGCCGAAAAACCTAAAGATCCCGAGATTTCCGCCTCGTTCTTCCCCAAGCCGCTCGAACCCGACAAAAAGACGTCCAAACGTCCGGCGGATCTTTCGGCCGGCGAGGACGGCGGCCCGGAAGCCGAACGTCCGGCGCTTCGCCTGCCGGAGGTTGACGATCATCCGCTTTTCGCTCCGAAGCGGCCGGCCAAAACAGCGGACTCGGGTGGCGGCGCGGAGCGCTTGCCGTCCGCACCGCCCGCCAACGACGACCGCGATTCGGTCGGCGCCATGTTGCGCGCCTTGAACCGCAAGCCAAGCCAGGCGCCGTTCGCGCTTGCCGCGCTTTTTTCCGGGATTTGGATCGTACTCGCGGCGGCCTATTTCATCGCACGCCGCGCTGAATTCTCGGCGCACGGGTCGGTTTTTGGGCGTCCCGATTTCCCGCTCTATGTGCTGGCCGTAGTCGGCCCAGTGATCTTTTTCATCATCACCGCACTGTTGGCGCGCCGCGCGCAGGAAATGCGCCTCACCGCGCGGTCGATGGTCGAAATTGCGATGCGGCTCGCGGAGCCTGAGTCGATTGCAGCCGAACAGATGGTCACGCTCTCCCAGGCGATCCGCCGGGAAATCGTTTCGATGGGCGACGGAATCGAGCGGGCGCTGGCGCGGGCCGGCGAGCTCGAGACTCTTGTGCGCTCGGAAGTATCGAACCTTGAACGATCCTATTCGGACAACGAGCGGCGCATTCGCACGCTGGTCGACGAGCTCGTGAGCGAGCGCGAAGCCATTCAGGTCAACGGCGAGCGCATGCGTAGCGCGATTGGCGGAGCGCACGACTCGTTTTCCAATGAACTAGAGAGCGCTTCGACCGGCTTGAGCGAGAACCTCAGCGCGACCGGCAACCGCATCACCATGTCGCTTGGCGCGAAAGCCGAAGAGATTCGCTTCGCCCTCAATCAGGCTGGCGATCAATTGGTCGATAGCCTGGCGGTGCAGGCCGAAGACGTCATCTTGCGTCTGGAGCAAGCCAAAGAAAGCGTCGAATCCACAGTCGGGCAGACGAGCGACCATCTCGTCGAGAGCCTGACGGCGCAGGCCGAAGACATGATTGCTCGTTTGGAGCAAACCAAAGGGAGCGTCGAGGCCACGGTCGGGCGCGCCAGCGATCAGTTGGTCGAAAGCCTGACGGCGCAGGCCGAAGAGATGATCGTTCGTCTGGAGCAAGCCAAAGGGAGCGTCGAGGCTACGGTCGGACGCGCCAGCGATCAGCTGGCCGAAAGCCTAACGGTGCAGGCCGAAGACATCGTCGGCCGTTTGGAGCGCGCCAAGGAGAGCGTCGAATTCGCGGTGGGCAACGCGAGCGATGACATTGCGCAGGCGTTGCTGCGGCGCTTCGGGGAGGTGGCCGCGCAATCCGAGAAAATCAACGAACAGTTGGCCGCGACCGCGCAAGATTCGCTCGATGCGTTTACCTATCATGCCGCTACGCTCGGCGATCGCTTCACCGAAACGGTCAATGACGCGATCAATGCGATTGCCACGCACAGCGAACGAGTCGGCGGAACCTTGGCGGATCGCCTGCGCGAGTTCGAGCAGGCGATGATCGGCGGCGCGGAGGCGATCGCGGCCCGGCTCGGCGACGACGCCCATCAACTGTCGGGGCTGTTCGGCAAACAGCTCGAATCGCTGGAAGCGGTAATTTCCGTGCAGGGCGGGGAGCTCGACAACAAACTCGAATTGCGCGTCCGCCAGATGGCCGACGCATTCATCGCGCAGACCCAGGCTTTCGACAATCGGGCTTCGGCCAAGCTGAAGGAGCTGGCGGAATCGCTCGACGCGCTGATCCAGCGGGTCGACTCCGGGCTCGACGGGCGCGCCAAGTCGCTCAGTGAGAGTTTGGCGGCGCGCACGCTCGATATCGCCAAAGTACTCGGCGAAGGCGGCCGCGAAGTGGCCCACGCGCTGGAAACGAGAGCCAACGAAATCGACGAGATTCTCTCCAATCGCGCGATGTCGATTACCGAAGCTCTTTCCGCCAAGGCCGACGAGGTCAACATGGTACTCGGCGGCAGGGCGGCGGAAATCGCCGAGACGCTTGACGAACGCATCGCCAGTTTCGAAGAACGCGTGGTCAACCGCCTCGACACTGTCTCGGCGAGCCTCGACGCGCGCGGCCGCGATCTCAGCGCCAATATCACGACGCGTGCCCGCGAAATCGACGAGAGTCTCGCGCGTCACACAAGTAACATCGGCGTCGCCTTGGATAACGAATCCGGCGAGCTCACCCGCTTGCTCACCGGCCGCGCCGATGCATTGAAGACGCTGCTTGCGCAGGCTTCGAGCGACATCGATACAACGCTCGCCGGGCGGATCGGGGAAATCGGCGGCGTGCTCGCCGCTCGGGTATCGGAGATCGGCACCACCCTTGCCGGCCGCCTCTCCGAGCTGCAGATCGCGCTCGACGAACGCGGCCGCAACTTGAGCGAAACCCTGCGCGCCCGGTCCGATGAGATTCATGCCGTGCTCGAGACGAAAGGGACCGACCTCGTCGGACACCTTGCGGAGAAGCAGGCCGAACTTACGGCGGCGCTTGCCAAGTCCACCGTCGATTTCAAGGATACGGTGGCCGCCAACGCGGGAGCTTCCGTACAGGCGTTGGTCGACACCAACGAAAAGCTGAAACAGGAAATGGCTGCGACCATCGGCGCATTGGGCGACCGGAACGCGGCTCTGCAGGACATGATCGCCAACGCCGATGTAAGCTTCAAATCGATCGAGACAGGCTTGACGGCGCGCATTCAGCAGTTCCAACAGGCAGTTACGGGAATCGCCAAAGAGATCGAAGATCTCGGCGCCAACGCGGGGACGACGATCGGCAGCGCCCGGGCGCTCTATGAGACCATCGCCCACCAGCAGCAGGCGCTGGCGGCGGCGGCGGCCGATCTTTCCCGCTCGCAGGTCGAACTCGATCGCACTTTGGACGAACGCCGCGCTGCGCTCGGGGCGCTCCTCAACTCGGTGCAGGCGCAGCGCGACGATTTCGATCAGATGATGTCGTCCTTCTCGGCGGTAGTCGATGACTCGTTCCGCCGTGTCGAGAGCCGTGCGCAAGAGCTCGGCACCTTCCTGGCGGAGACCTCGCAGAGCACCGCCGGCATGGTCGAGCGGCAATTTGGCGACATCCGTTCTTCGCTCGGCACCGAACGCGAACGCACCGCGGCGCTCCTACATGCCGCGTATGAAGAGGCAAACGCCGAGATCGAAGGGATTTTGGGACAATCGACGGCGCGTTTCGAGCTGGCGGCGAACGAGATGCGCGGCATATCGCGCGAGATCCAGCACGAACTCGAAACGACCCGCGAAGAATTGCGCCGCAATGCCGTGGCGTTGCCGCAGGAAACGGCCGAGCAAACCGCGGCCATGCGCCGGGTCGTCGCCGATCAGATCAAGGCGCTCAACGAATTGACGGATATCGTCGCGCGCTCCGGCCATTCTTACGATCTGTCGGATCCCACGACGTTTGGCGCGGGGCGTTCCGAGGGTGGATTGGTGCGGCGGCTGGAAGCGGCGCGGCCGGAGCGCGAACCGGCGCTGGCCGAAGCACCGCGTTCGGAGCCGCCGCGGCCTGTGCGTCCGCTGACGAACGGGCTGCGTCCGGCAAACGCCGGCGATCGTGGACCGACTTGGCTTTCGGATCTTCTCGCCCGCGCTTCGCGCGAGGAAGCGCAGCCGCCAAAGCCTTTGCCGCGCGCCCCCCAGCAGAGCGAACCTTTGGAGGCAATCTCGCACGACATCGCCCGCATGGTCGATCAAGCCGCGATCGGCGATGCTTGGGACAATTACCGGCGTGGCGAGTCCAACGCCTTCTCGCGGCAGCTCTACATCGGCCGCGGTCCGCAGACCTTTGAGGAAATCCGCCGCCGCTACCGCAACGACATCGAGTTCCGTGACACGGTCGATCGTTACGTGCAGGAGTTCGAGCGGCTGCTCGCCGACGTGAGCCGTGACGATCGCGACGACAGCTTGACGCGCACGTATCTGACCTCGGAGACCGGCAAGGTCTATACGATGTTGGCGCACGCCGCCGGTCGGCTGGGATAGCGAATCGTCATTGCGGGCGAAGCGAAGCAATCCAGTTTTCTTCTCCGGATTGCCTCGTCGCGGAGCCTATCATCGGGCCGGCCTTTGGCCGGCCCCGTTGGCTCCTCGCAATGACGTGCTTTAGAAAGACATGCCAGCCGGCCTATAAGCCGGGTTCGGTATGGCGCACGAAAGTTTCGCGCGCGCGACGGCCATTCTTCTGGGACGGCCGTTGCCGGCCGCCTCAAGCAACCAACCCGGGCGACGGTCCGAAGACGGACCTGCGGCTCGCGAGAGCCGCGCGCGCCCCTATTCGGTCTTGCTCCCGGTGGGGCTTGCCATGCCGCGCATGTTGCCATGCGCGCGGTGCGCTCTTACCGCACCGTTTCACCCTTGCCGGCCCGCGGGCCGGCGGTCTCTTCTCTGTGGCGCTTTCCCTGGGGTCGCCCCCGCCGGACATTATCCGGCACCGTGTCTCCGTGGAGCCCGGACTTTCCTCCGCTCACGCGGCGGCCGTCCGGCCGACTGGCAGAGCCGACATAGGCGCACGGCAGGCCGGCGTCAACAAACGGTCCGCCTTCGCACACTGGCAGATCGGCTATATTCTTTCGCGACTCTTTCGCGGCGCAGGCGCGCCGCCAACCTTTCTGCATCGTTCATGACCATGTTCGATTCCGACAGCGCACTCGTCCGCGAAGTGCATCCTTCGCCCAACCATGCCGCGCGTCGAGGCAAGACGGCGGATTCGATCGTCCTGCATTACACGGGCATGGCCGACGAAGCGGCGGCGCTGGCGCGGCTTTGCGATCCCGCCGCCGAAGTCTCGGCGCATTATTTTATCGCCGAAGACGGCGCCGTCCTGCAGCTCGTTGCGGAAACGCGGCGCGCCTGGCATGCCGGCCAATCCTATTGGGCCGGCGAGACCGACATGAATTCCGCTTCGATCGGCATCGAGATTCAGAATGCCGGCCATGCGTTCGGCGCGCCGGCTTATCCGAAAGCGCAGATCGAAGCGGTGATCGCGCTCTGCCGCGATATTGCACGCCGCCACGCGATTGCGCCGCAGCGCATCCTTGCCCATTCCGACATCGCGCCGGGCCGCAAGATCGATCCCGGCGAATATTTTCCATGGGACAGGCTCGCGGCGGCGGGCGTCGGCCGTTACGTGCGCCCGCATGCGATCGGGGATGACGTGCCGCTCGCGCCCGGCGCCGCCGGCGAGAAGGTCGAGGCGTTGCAGCGGATGCTTGCCGCCTATGGCTATGATGTGATCGTTGGCCCCTACGATGTGAAGACCGAGCAGGCGGTTGCCGCCTTCCAGCGCCATTTCCGTCCGGCGCGTGTCGATGGAAAAGCGGACCGCTCGACGATCGAGACGCTGCGGGATTTGCTCGCGGAGAGGCCTCGATAGTTCCCCGTCATTGCGAGCGAAGCGAAGCAATCCAGATTCTGAGAACTGGATTGCTTCGCTTCGCTCGCAATGACGCAGTCCGTCCAAGCGTACGAGCCGTCAATCGACTCGGAACACTTTCATCACTTCGTCTCTGAGATCATCGATGACTTCGACAGTGGCCGGCCGAAGGCCAGCGGTGCGGTTAGCCAAGAAACCTGTTCTCGTTATGCCATCGTAGAACGGCCAGATCCGGACGATCACCCGAATTCTTTGGCACTCTCAACCTCATGCCGTGAAGGCGCCGATATTCATTCCCGTTATGAAAGACATCTCGCACCTTTTCGCTGACCACAAATCGATAATCCTCATCAATTGTCGCATATCCGGAATCGAAAACACCATGAATATCTTTGCGCAACAAAATTCCGTTTG
>JASHUD010000043.1 GCA_030040215.1 Methylovirgula sp. | reverse complement strand
CGGATCAAGGTCGACGATTCGCTGAGCCAGCTGTTCCGCTCGAACACGCCCGAGTTCCGGCAGTACGAGGAAGTGACGAAGCGCTTTCCATCGAGCGAATTCGACGTGCTCGTGGTGGTCGAGGGGCCCACCCTCCTTGAGCGCAACTCGCTCGGCAAGCTGCGCGATCTCGTCACCGACCTGCAGCTCATCGACGGTACGCGCGGGATCATCTCGCTTTTTTCGGCGCGCCAGCCGCCGGAGAACGGTCATCTTCCGGCACCGCTTTTCCCGGAGACCTTGCCGACCGGCGCCGCCTACGACGCGCTCATCCAGAAGGTAAGGAACAACGAGATCATTCGCGGCAAGCTGCTTTCGCTCGACGGACGGCTTGCCTTGGTCGTGCTGGCCCTCGATCCCGGCGTCGTCGAGAGCAACAAGCTTGGCGGCGTGGTCGGCGAGATCCGCAGCACGATGGCCGAGGATCTCGCCGGCACCGGGCTTTCCGCCGAGCTTTCCGGCGTTCCGGTCATGCAGCTCGAGATCCGCAACGCGGTCGAGCGCGACAGGGTGCTTTACAATGCGCTCGGCTTTTTGGGCGGCTGCCTGATCGCCATCCTGTTCTTCCGCCGCGTCTCCTTCATGATCATCGCGGCGGCGCCGCCGTTGCTTGCCATCCTGCTGGCGCTCGGCACGCTCGGCTGGCTCGATTTCCGGCTCAACACGTTCTTGAACGTCATGACGCCGCTCATCATGGTCATCAGCTTTTCCGATAGTATGCAGCTGACCTTTGCGACGCGCGACAGGATCATCGCCGGCGACAGCAAGATCGACGCGCTGCGCACCGCAATCCACGTGGTCGGTCCGGCCTGCGTCCTCACGCACGCCACCGCCGGCCTGTCTTTTATCGCACTGACATTCTCCGATTCCGATCTGATCCGCAGCTTCGGCGAGGCGGGATTTATCTCGACTGTCATTGCGCTGGTGTCGGTGTTGACCGTCATCCCGCTGCTCGGCCTGTTTCTGTTACGCCGCGAAGCCGCCTTCGTCGCGCACATCAGAGGCGCCGACATCGCCGTCGACGCGCTGCGCCGCTTCTGCGGCTGGATCGCGCATCGGATGGTGAGCCGCCCCGGCCTCTACAGCCTGCTGAGCCTCATCGTGGTCTTAGGGCTGGCGGTGATCTACACCAATCTTCAGCCGCGTTATCACTTGGCCGACCAAGTTCCGGACCATGAGAAGGCCGTGCAGGCGAGCCACGAACTCGACAAGGAGCTCACCGGCGCGCAGCCGATCGACGTGCTCGTCGAATTTCCCAAAGGCGCATCGCTCTATTCGCCGGAAACGCTGGCAACGATCGCCGCCGTGCACACGGCCGTCGAGGCGCAGGCCGGTGTGGGCAATGTCTGGTCGCTCGAAACGCTGCGCCGCTGGCTTGCCCAAAAGCTCGGCAAATCGGACGTCGCCACGCTGAAGCAATATGTGAACATGCTGCCCACCTATCTCGTGCGCCGCTTCATCTCGGCCAACCAGGACGCGGTCGTCGTCGAAGGGCGCATTCCCGACGTCGATTCGAGTCAATTGCTGCCGATCATCAACTCGCTCGATCAGAAACTCAACCAAGTGCGTGCGCAACATCCGGGATACGACATCGCGGTCACCGGACTCGCCGTGATTGCCGCGCATAACAGCGCGCGGATGATCGAAAAGTTGAACCGCGGTCTCACCATCGAGATCATCTTCGTCGCCGCTTTCATCGGCGCGGCGTTCCGGTCGCTCGCCGTGATGTTGGCGGCGATCATGCCGGCGATCTTTCCGGTTTTCGTCGCCGGCGCCGTTCTGTGGCTGTTCGGCCAAGGGCTGCAATTTGCCAGCGTTGTCGCGTTAACGGTCTCGTTTGGCCTCGGGCTCAGCGCGACGATCCATTTCCTCAATCGCCTGCGGCTCGAGGACCGTCCCGATCAAGATCCGGCGATTGCCGTCGAACGCGCTACGATCCTGATGGGGCCGCCTTTGATTCTCACCTCGGTCGTCCTCGCCTGCGGTCTGGCAATGACGGTCTTCTCGCAGCTGCCGTCGTTGCGGCTGTTCGGCTGGCTGAGCTCGTTTGCGATGCTTACCGCGCTGATCGCCGATCTGTTCATCCTGCGCCCGACGATCATGCTGCTGCTGCGCTGGCGCAGGGGAGCGCAATGGAGCTAAGGCGCGCGGCGCCCGGGCTTGGGCGACGAGGCTGCGCAGACCGCCGCGATCAGGCGCGATGCAAAGTGACCGCAACGCCGACGACGTCGGTGCCGCCTTGCGGCTTGATGGCGACCGCTTGCATTGCGCCGCGCGTCAAAATCGAAATGCCCGCCGAAAAACCGACACCCGTGACCAGCACTTCGATGACCGGCCCGCGGACCTGGCCCGATACGTTGCCCGTGGCATTGCGCGTCGTCTCCGTCCAACTGCCGGAGATCGCGCCGCCCTGCGCGGTGACGGTGCTGTCCACGTCGAACTTGTAGCTGTCGCTGGCGCAGAGCAGAACCTGGGTCAAAGAATCTCCGCCGGCGGGAACCGAGTAACTGGCGCGACATCGAATTCTTTCGCGCGTGCCGTCCTTCATGGAAATCGTGCCGCTTCCAACCCACTTCCCCTGCAAGGATGTGAAAGGTCCGGCAAATGCGTCGCCGGCATTGAGCGTAACGGCAGCGAATATTGCCGCAGCGAGGGCATACGGCCTATGTCTTGATGACGGAAGCGGCATGAAAATACGACCCTCCTCGTTATTCTCGCGGCGCGCCTCAGGCGCGAGCTGAATTTCTTCGACCATTCGATCCGGCCACCACGCGATATAGGATCGATCGTGGCGATGAGAAAGCGGAAGAACAATTCTAGCGATCTCCAAGTTGACCGCAACTTGCGATCGCCGCAGCGCGAGACTCCGGGCGGCGCTGCGAGCGGCGCGTTGGGGCCCCCGGCCGCCCGGCAACCCTCGGCGGCGGAACCGCGCGTTCCTTCAAGGCCCTAGCCGATCCAGCCGGCGCCGCGCCGGATCGCTTCGCCGCCCTCAGCCTTTCCAATGCAAGGCGGTGACGAGCGTAAATATGCGCCGCGCCGTATCCATGTCGCAGACGATCTTGCCGCTGAGCCTTTCCTTGAGCAGTGTCGCCGCTTCGTCATGAAGCGCCCGCCGACCCATATCGATGGCCTCGATTTGGGCGCGTGAGGCCGAGCGGATTGCGTCATAATAGCTCTCGCAGATCAGAAAATAATCCTTGAGCAGCGTCCGGAACGGCGTCAGCGACAGGACATGCGCGCAGAGAGTCGCACCCGCTTCGTTGCACACTTCTAGCGCGAGTTTGGCGTCGTGCAGCGAGATCTTGAGCCCATACGGGCCGTCGTCGCGATCCGGCAGCCCGAATTCGTTCTCCTCGATGAGGTCGTAGACGGCGATTTGCCGTTCATGCTCCTGGTCCGACGTGCCACGGCCGATCGAGGCCTCGTCGAGTATCACGGAGACGAGGCGATTGCGTCGGCTTGGTTCGTTGGCGCTCATGATCGACCGAGACGCAAGGCGACGGATCGCGCGTGCGCGTCGAGTCCCTCGGCGTTGCCGAGCGTGACCGCGGATGGACCCAGCGCGGCGAGGCTTGCGGCGGAGCACTTCAGGATCGAGATCCGCTTGAGAAAATCGAGGACGCCGAGGCCCGAGGAGAAGCGCGCCGAACGCGCCGTCGGCAAAACGTGGTTCGAGCCGGCGACATAATCGCCGATCGCCTCCGGCGTATAGGCGCCGATGAAAATCGCCCCGGCGTTATGAATGCGCCGCGCCAGATCTTCGGCGCCCGCGCCGATGATTTCGAGATGTTCGGGCGCGATCGCATCGGCGAGCGGCAAAGCGTCGGCGACGGCGCCGACCCGAATGATCGCTCCGAAATCGCGCCAGCTTGCGCCCGCGATGTCGCGGCGCGGCAGGCGCGGCAGTTGGCTCGCAATGGCCGCCTCCACGGCTAACGCGAGTTCGGCACTGTCGGTGACGAGGATCGCTTGCGCGGCTTTGTCGTGCTCGGCCTGGGCGAGCAGATCGGCCGCGACCCAGTTCGGATTGGCGCTGCCGTCGGCGATGATCAGCACTTCCGAAGGCCCGGCGATCATGTCGATGCCGACGCTCCCGAATACGCGGCGTTTCGCCGCCGCCACATAGGCATTGCCCGGTCCGACGATCTTGTCGACCGGCGCAATGCTCGCCGTTCCGTAGGCGAGCGCGGCGATCGCCTGGGCGCCGCCTATGCGATAGATCTCGTCGACTCCGGCAAGCTCCGCCGCCGCAAGCACGAGCGGATCGATATGGCCGTCGGGCGCCGGAACCGCCATCACCAGGCGCGCGACTCCCGCCACTTTGGCCGGTATCGCGTTCATTAGCACCGAGGACGGATAGCTTGCCGTGCCGCCCGGCACATAAAGCCCCGCGGCTTCGATCGGCTGCCAACGCCAGCCTAGCTCGACGCCGAGCGCATCGGTAAAGAAGAGATCCTGCGGCCGTTGCCGCTCGTGATATTCCCGGATGCGCTGCTGCGCGAAGCGGAGCGCCGCAAGCGCTTCCGGCGCGGCGGCCGCCCGCGCCGCGGCGATCTCTTTTGCCGAAACAGAAATGCCGGCCGCGGCAAGATCGACGCGGTCGAATTTCCGCGAATAGTCGATGAGCGCCGCGTCGCCGCGCGCAACCACATCGGCGATGATTTGTTGCACCGCCCGATCGACGCCTTGCGCCGCTTCGCGCTTCATGGCGAGAAGAGCACGGAACGCCGCGTCGAAATTCGCGTCCTGCCGGTCGAGTCTCAACGGCATAATCGTTGCCCGCTCCTATTCGCCACGCGGCGGCGCCACGGGTCCGGTTTTTGCAGCCTCAAAGGTAGCGGAGGATCTCCGGATCGATCTCCGAAGGCCTGGTCGTCGGCGCAAAACGCGCCTCCACCCGTCCCTCGCGATCGACGAGGAACTTGGTGAAGTTCCACTTGATCTGCTCCGTCCCCGCGACCCCCTTACGCTCGCTTTTCAGGTAGCGGAAGAGCGGATGGGCGCCCGCGCCGTTGACCTCGACCTTGCCGAACATCGGAAAGGTTACGCCGTACGTCTGCGAACAGAAGGCGCCGATTTCGGCGGCATCGCCCGGTTCCTGCCCGCCGAACTGATTGCAGGGGAAGCCGAGCACCACGAGACCCGCCGCGGCGCGTTTGCGGTAAAGCGCCTCGAGCTCCGCATATTGCGGTGTGAAGCCGCATCGGCTCGCCGTATTGACGATGAGCAACACCTTGCCGCGAAAATCGCTTAATTGTTTTTCTTCGCCGCGCAAGGTCGTCGCGGAATAATCATAAACGCTCATCCATTCTCTCCGCCAGCCGTCGGGCGTTTTGCCTTGGTCTAATGCGAAATTACCCGAATTCGCAAGCGCGAATGCGCTTTTGCGCGGTTAGCTTATGGCGCATCGCGAGGCGGCGGCGACGGAATCAAAAAAGGCCCCCGTCCGGGATGCGGACGGGGGCGCGGGAGGAATGCCGGCAGAAGTCAGTTGGCGGATCGAAGCTCCAAGCCCGACGCGGCGCGGGCTTCGTTAAGATCGGCTGTCAGGACGTCGATTTTCGCCTCGAGCTGTCGGATGTGGTCGCGCAGATCGCGAATGGTTCGCTCATACAGGCCGATCTTTTCCTCAAGCCTGGCGATCTCGGCGCGCAGCTCGCCGATGGTCTTTTCGTAGATCTCCATCAGAACCGAAATGCGCGAGTCGACGATCGCCGCGAGCGTCGGCTGGCGGCCGATGACGGCGGCGACGATCGTCGCGGTCGATCCCAAGAGCGTG
This sequence comes from Methylovirgula sp., assembly GCA_030040215.1. Classification (GTDB taxonomy): domain Bacteria; phylum Pseudomonadota; class Alphaproteobacteria; order Rhizobiales; family Beijerinckiaceae; genus Methylovirgula. The sequence goes on along the minus strand of JASHUD010000043.1, from coordinate 2,204 downwards.
CCGAACAGACCGGCAACGAGCGTGATCCAAAGTTCGTCAAGCGTCATCTGCATTCCCCGAATTCGGGCGGAATTCTGCCGGATCACGAATGGCTCCGTGGCGCACGGCATCGTACCCGCACGACCACTTCGCGCCAGGCAGTGCCGACCGGAACTTCGGCCGGATAGGCGGGAAGATGGCAGGCGTCCGGCGCAATGCGGAAATGCTGAACCGTACATTGCGCCGGATAGGCGTGAAGACAGATCGAAAGGACCGCGGCGATCACGGGATCACCGCCGCGGGACCGAGGGTGCCGCCAAGCGCGGTGCAGACCGCCGCCGAGGCGACATAGACCTTGCCGTCCGTGCCGATCATCGATTGGCCGGCGCCGACGCCGGATTCGATTTCACCGGCAAGCGCGCTCGCATCAGCCACCGCGCAGGTCAACGCGGTCGCGCCGGACTCGAGCGAGGAGATCGCTTGCTGGGTTTTCGGCGCATCGATGAAAGCGACGGCACCGTCGACGGCATTGTCGAGTTCGGCGCAGCCGCCGAGCGATACGGCGAGCGCGAGCGCGCCCGCAAGAAGCAGGTGTTGCATGGATCGTCCTTTCTGGAGAAAGACGCCGATTGCGGCGTCGGGCCGAGGGCTGGCGTTCAACGCACTCCGAACGGCCGTTCGAAGCGATCTTCGATGGCCGCCTCGGTATCGAGGGTCGTGCCTGGAATAGCGCCGCTCGAAAATTGCAACAGCAGATCGAAGCCGGCGACCGCCGCCGCGAGATCGTTGGCGGCGATCGCCGCGGGCGGCACGAAAACGCCGATGACGCGCAGCACGTCGGCGATCGTAGCAAGTTCGCCGGCGAGATTGGCGGTCTCGAAGGCTTTGGCGGCCGCCGCGAAGTCGATCCGCTGCGCATATTCGAGCGCCGTGCCAATCTTGGCGGCATCGGTCTCGAGCGCGGAAAGATCGAGACTCATCCGGCGACCTCCTTTTTCGCGTCCACGTAGGGATTGAGATCGAGGTTGCCGGCGCTGGCGCTAGACGGCAGCGCACCGGAAGCGGATAACTTGGCGATCAGGATTGGCCCGAGGCTTTCGCCAAGTTCCTTGAAAAGCGCCGGCGCTTCGTCGACGAGGCATTGGGCGGCCTTGCGGATCACTTTGTTGGCGACGGGGACTTCGAGAACCTTGCCTTTCTCGGCGCCCTCGACGAGCGCGAAACCTGCGTTGACGGCCCGTTCGATCTCCTGATCGACGTGCGCGGCGTGTAAGGACTTGGCGAATTCGGGGCCGAGTTTGGCAATCAGCCACGTGAGCGTCGCCCCGAGCAGAGAAAGAACCAGCGGCTCGATCGCCGCGAGAGCTTGCGCGGCCAGCGCGCCGATCGGCACGCTCACCGAATTGGACCCGGCCGCGAAGGCGGGAAACGCGGCAAGCGTCATTGTCGCCGCGAGAGGAATGCGCGCGCGCATGGATTCATCCTTTGCGAATTCCCGGAGCCGCCGGGCGCGGATCAGAGAGGCGCGTTACGTAATGGCGCCAAAGAAGCCAAAGAAAGAGCCGGGGCCCTGCGGCTCCCGGCTCCAACCATCGCCAAACGAAACGGTAGAACGCCTCACTCGGGCGGAAAGACACCCGACGTGTAGGTACCGCCCAACCCGTTTTCCTTGCGGCGCTGATAGTAGGAGACGTCCATCGTATTTTGATTGATGCAGATGATGTTCACGTTGACGCTTTGTCCGTCGGCGGTGGCGTCGTAACCGAGGATGGCGGCGGGAGCGATCGTTTCGGTGCAGATGCATTTGCCCGCGCCCTTGCAAGTAAACTCTTCGGCACGTGCGGTGAACGTGAGGCTGCTCGCGATTAGGCCAGCTATTATTGTGATCCGCTGCATGTTGATTCTCCGCTGGTAGACTGATCGGCACCATGAGAGACGGCGGCGCAGCCAAGCGCTGCCATTTCCTTCACGATGCGTGCGACGACGTCGGCCTTGACCACGTTTCTCCCCGGACAATCATGATGATCCCGGCTGCATTCTTTGTGAAAATGCAGCCCGCACACGCCGATACGATATTGATCCGGCCTCAATCCAAGCTTGCGATGCAGGATCGCCATCGCAGCAACCGCATTATCCCGTACCTGCGCCCCGGCGCCGGAATCGAATTCTTCCGTCGCGTAATCGCCGATCATCTCGATTCCAAGCGTGAGATGATTCCAGCACGA
>JASHUD010000042.1 GCA_030040215.1 Methylovirgula sp. | reverse complement strand
GGCCGCCCTCGCCAAGGACTTCGCGGTCAAGGCGCTCTATTCGCCGGCCGACATGACGAAGCCGCAGGAAATTCGCGCCATGGTGAGCGAAGCCGAAGCGGTGTTCGGTACCCTCGACATTCTTGTCAACAACGCCGGCATTCAGCACGTCGAACCGATCGAGAAATTCCCGCCGGAGATTTGGGACGAGATCGTCGCGATCACCTTGTCAGCCGCGTTCCACGCTATTGCCGCCGCGCTGCCGAGCATGAAAGCGCGCAAATGGGGACGCATCGTCTCGACCGCGTCGGCGCATTCGATGGTCGCATCGCCGTTCAAGTCCGCCTACGTGTCGGCCAAGCACGGACTCGTCGGACTGACCAAGACCGTCGCGCTCGAAACCGCGACGTTCGGGATCACGGCAAACTGCGTTTCTCCCGGTTACGTCTGGACGCCGCTCGTCGAAAAGCAGATTCCCGACACGATGAAAGCCCGCAATCTCACCCGCGAACAAGTCGTCAACGAAGTCCTTCTTGCCGCGCAGCCGACCAAACAGTTCGTCACGCCGGAACAGGTGGCGGCGCTCGTTGTCTATCTCTGCTCGGATGCGGCGGCGCAGATTACCGGCGCGAACATCGCCATCGACGGCGGATGGACGGCACAGTGAGAGGCTGACCTAGCTTGCGAGCAGGAACATGGCCGCTAGATATCAAGTTGTTTTGACGGCCTGCGGCACAAGCGAGAACGCGCGTGCAATCGCCGCGGCGCTCGTCGAGCGCCGCCTCGCCGCCTGCGTGCAAATGCTGCCGATCGAAAGCGTCTACACATGGCGCGAGCGTGTCGAAGAAGCGGTAGAGATTCTGCTCCTCATCAAGTGCAAAGAGATCGATTACCGAGGAATCGAGCAGGCGATCCGCGCGCTGCACGAGTACAAGACGCCGGAGATCATCGCTCTGCCGGTCGAGGCTGGTTCTGCCGACTATCTTGCGTGGATCGACGCCGTAACACGGCACGAGCCATGAGCCGCCGTCTTCCCCAAAACGGACACGCGGCTGTTACAGCACCGAGCGCGCGATCAGCCGCTCGGCCTCTTCGAGAGCCTGCGGGGTGCCGATATGTAGCCAGATCCCGTCGAGCCGCACGCCGAAGAGCCGGCCTTTTTCGGCAGCCTGGAAGAAATACGGAGCGAGCCGAAAAGCGCCGTCGGGCGCACCCTTAAACAATGCAGGCTTGATGATCCCCACCCCCGTATAGACGAAAGGCGCGACGCGCCGCTCTTCGCGCCGCCCCAGCCTGCCGTGCGGATCCATGGTGAAGTCGCCGAGCCAATCGACGCCGACGCTCGTCGCGGCCGCGGCGACGAGCAATAGAACATCCATTTTCTCGGGATCCCAGCCGGCGGTGAGGCGATTGAGGTTGGCGCGCGGTCCTTCGATCCAGAACGAATCCGTGTTGCATATAAAGAACGGATCATCGCCGAGTTGCGGCAAGGCTCTTTTGATGCCGCCGCCTTGATCGAGCAGGTTATCGCGTTCGTCCGAGATGACAATTCTCGGGGCGCGGCGCGCCGCAAGATGCGTCTCGATCAGGTCGGCGCAGTGGTGAAGGTTAACCACCGCGGTCGAAACGCCGGCGGCAGCGATACGGTCGAGCGTGTGGTCGATCAGCGCCTTGCCGCCAACCTTGATGAGCGGTTTCGGAATATGCTCGCTGAGCGGCCGCATCCGCGTGCCGAGCCCAGCCGCAAAAACCATCGCTTTATCAGGCATGAAGGACGGCATGGCGCGACGCGAACCGAAACAAAATCACGGGCCCTTGTTCAAGGCCCGCGGCAGGTGCGTCTCATACCAGCCCTTGAGTGCCGACAACAAGGGATGCGCCGTGTCTTTGGCCAAATATTTTTGGATGCGCGGCAGATGCGCAAGATATTGCGGTTTGTGGTCACGTTTGTCCAAACGCGCGAATATGCCGAGAATTTTCGTCGCTCTCTGTGCACCGAGCACCGCGTAGGCGCGGGCAAAACTGGCCATATCGAAAGCCGGATCAGCGGCACGCCGCAATTGTGCGTATTGGCCGAGCAGTTTCAGTTCCACCTCGTCCGGCACATCGACCCGGGCATCCTGCAACAACGAGACCACGTCGTAGGCCGGATGACCGAGCACGCAATCCTGAAAGTCGATGATGCCGACGCGTGCCAGGCCATCGCGTTCCGGCAGCCAGAAGAGATTCGGCGAATGATAATCGCGCAGCGTCCAGCTCGGCCGCGCCGGCGCGATGTCGCGCAGTAGCTGGCGCCAGAGGTTGACAAAATTCGCTTTGGCTCCTGAGGCCAAAGCGGCCTTGGCGACATGCGGTGCGTACCAGTCGAGCAACAATTCGATTTCGATCGACAGCGCATCGATGTCGTAAGGCGGAATTCGATAGGTCGAGGTGGCGTCTACCGGCAACGCGTCCTGTAGGGCGGCGTGATGCAGTTTGGCAAGCACGGCAACCGCTTCCGTATAGCGTTCGACGACGATCGCCTGCCCATCCGTGATGCCTGCGTCGCCAAAGTCCTCGAGAATTGCCAGCCCAGCTTCGAGATCGACGGCGAAAATCTCCGGTGCCGAAAGACCCTGCGCGCGCAGGCCCCGGTCGATGGCCACAAAAGGCCGGATGCCTTCGGCGAGCCGCGCCAAGGCGCTGTAGGATTTTCCATAGCGTACCGGCGGTCCGTCGGGGCGCGGCGGGAAGATCATGAGAAGCGCGCTGGCGCCGTCCGGTTTGACAAGCCGCTCATAGGCGCGGCTCGAGGCGTCGCCCTGCATGAAACGCCGCTCCGCGCCGGCCCACCCGGACGAGGCAAGAATGTCGTGAGTGGCCCGCGCGAGATTGAGGCGCGCTGCGAACGTCCCGGTACCGGTGAGCACCGCGGCGCGGTAGTCGTCTCCGCGCTGCACGTCGATCTCGAACGCGATGTCGAGCTTGTTGATGCCGAGATGCGCCGCGGCACGCTCCGGCCATTCGACAATCGTGAGCGCGCCGTTCTGCGCTTCCTCAAATCCGAGTTCGAAGAGTTCGTCGGGATGTTTGATACGGTAGAAGTCCGCGTGAAGGATCGCGAACGCGCCGGCTTCGTAGGCCTGCATGAGGGTGAAGGTCGGACTGGGCACTTCGAGATCCGGCTCCCGCGCGAGGCTGCGGATCAGCGCCCGCGCGAACGTCGTCTTGCCCGTGCCGAGTTCGCCCGACAGCGTAACGAGATCGCCGGACCGCAGCCATTGGCCGAGATCGACGGCAAGGGAGCAGGTGGCGGCCTCGTCGGGAAGCTCAACCCGCCAATGGGCCTTCTGCTGCGGCGCGCGAGCCGCCATGTGCCGCATTCTCCTCGTTGGATGCGCGACGGCACACCGGATCAATTCCGGTTGCGCCGCTTCCACAGCTATGCAAGCCGATACGGTGCCGCCTTTGCTTTGTCCAGTTTTGTACTGCGCGCCGGGAAGATGCAGGTGACGGTGGTGCCCTGGCCTTGCACCGATTCGATGTGAACGCGACCGCCGTGCAGCTCGACCAGCGAGCGCACGATCGAAAGACCAAGGCCCACGCCGCGATGCCGCGATCCCGTGGTCTGCGTCTTAAAGCGCTCGAACACCTCTTCGACCAGCTCGGGCGGAATCCCGCTGCCTTCGTCCTGCACCGTAAACACGATCTCGTCGCCGCGCCGCTGCGCAGCAAGCGTAATGGTCTGCCCGGAAGAGGAAAAGCCGATCGCATTCGACAAAAGATTGAAGAGGACCTGGCGGATTCGCTGGCTGTCGGCGACGAACGTTCCCAAGTCGTCCATCGCGACGACGTTCAAGCGGATCGAAGACTCGGCCAAGCGGTCCTGCACGCCCTCAGCGGCAAGATGCATCGTTGCGTCGATATCCACCTCGCCGAGATTGAGTTCGAGCGCATCGGCATCGATCGAAGCGAGATCGAGAATGTCGTCGATGATCGCCAACAACGCGGTTGAGGATGCGCGCACATAGCCCGCATATTCGCGCTGTCGCTCGTTCAGCGGTCCCGCCGAGCCGTCGCTCAGCAGCTCGATGAAGCCGATGATGTTGGTGAGCGGCGAGCGCAATTCGTAGGATACGTGGTGGACGAAATCGTTGCGCAGCTTCTCGGCTTCGATCAGTGCCTGGTTGCGCTCGGTGAGCGCCCGTTCGACGTTCACGCTGGCGGTCATATCGGTGAAGCTCAGCAGCGTCGCGCCGTCGGGCAGCGGCTGCGCGGTACAGTCGAGCACCGAGCCGTCGCGGCAGGCGATGCGCCTTTCGAATCCGGTTCTCTGGTCGGTAAGACCGACGACGATGGCGCGAATCTCGTCGAACGCGGCGTCCTCACCGAACAGCGTGGACACGCCGGCGAGGCGATCGATATGCGGCTTCTCGTTGAGCAGATTTGGATCGAGGTTGAGAAGGCTCGCAAACGCCGGATTGAAGAATTTGAGCCTGCCGTCGGTGCCGAACACGCCGACGCCTTCCTTCAGCGAATCGAGCGTCTCGCTCTGCACGCGCGTCAATGCGTTGAACTGCGATTCGAGATGGAAGCGCTCGGTGACGTCGTCGAAGAGATAGGTCACCCCGCCTTGCGCGTTGGGATTGACGGCCACGCGCAACGTCCTCCCATCCGGCAGATACCAAATGTGCTCGCGCGCCTCGATGGCCTGATAGGCGGCGAAGAGATTCTCTTTCCAGGCACGGAAATCGGCCTGTTCCGGCAAAAGGCCGGACAACCGCAGCCGGTCGAGAACTTCGGAGTCGCTCGGATGCTGGTCGACGAAGCCTGGATCGAGCGACCAAAGCTGCCGATAGGCGGCGTTGTGGAAAACGAGGCGCTTGCGGCGATCGAAGATTGCGACCGCGGTCGAAAGCTGGTCGAGGGTGCGCGCATGCGCCTGCATCTGCCGATCGAGATCGGCCCGCGCCGCCTCGATTTCCGACATGTCCGTTGCCATGCCGGCCGATCCCAAGCCCACCGGTACCTCGATGATGTCGAGTAGGCGGCGCTGGCCGGCGGCGACGGCGGGCATGCGGCCGCGCCAGACAAGGCCTTTGGCGCGCGAATCGGCGGCGGCATCGCGCGTCGCGCGTTCGAGCAGCTCCGTGCCGTGCAACAGCGCGTCGCCGGAATCCTTGGCCTCGACGGCGCGGACGTAGGCGGCATTGACCCAGTGCAGCTTGCCGCCGGCGACGCGCAGCCAGACGGGATCGGGAATCGCGTCAAGTAGGCCGCGCAACGCCTCGAGTTCGGTAATGGTGCGTGCCAACCGGTCACGAAGGCGCAGGGTTTCGAGGCGATCGCCGGAGACATCGCGGACGCGCATCACGGCACGACCGCTGACGGCGCGCCCGTCGATTTCGAGGGTTCTCCCGCCGAGGCTCTCGACCGAACAGCGGAAACCTTCGCCGCGCACCCTGAGCTTCTCGACGCAGACCTCGAGCTGTTGGGCGGC
>JASHUD010000041.1 GCA_030040215.1 Methylovirgula sp. | reverse complement strand
GGCTCGGAAATTTCGGCCGGGCGAGCGGCGGCGCGAAATAGCACATCCGATGCTGAAGATCGAACTCGAGCGCGACGCGATTCAGATCGATGCAACGATCCTCGCCGAAGGCTTTGGGATAACGCCATCGCTCCTGCGAGAGAGCATGCAGGGAGGCCGGATCACAGGCATATGCGAACGCGGTGTCGGCCGAGATGACGGCCGATATCGGCTTACGTTTTTCTCGGACAGTAGGCGCCTTCGTTTCGTCGTCGATGAGCGCGGGAACGTGATTCAACGGCTGCGAAGCGACTTTGGTGCACGACGGGCAAGCCGCGCTCGCCGATAGCCGGCGCCGAGCTCCAATAAGATCAGAGATTTAGCGCCAATCGGCTCGCCCAAACGAGCTGCGGCAGAAGAAAAATCCGGGGGCGCCAGCTTGCCTGCCCTGGCTTCCGCTGCGTAAGTAGCGCATCCGCTGCTCGGCCCTCGTATCATGATCGTGTACTTGACCAGCCAGCCGCTCTGGGTATCGGGCTTGATCCTGGTCGGCCTGACGACGTTCGTGTCGATGTGCGGGCCGCCGCTCGTGCGCCGCTACATCGCGCTCGACAAGCTGACGGCCAACAACGAAGTCGCCGGGTTCAAATTCGCGACGGTCGGCGTGCTCTACGCGGTCTTTCTCGCCTTCGCCATCATTCTCGTTTGGCAGAAGTACAGCGACGCCGATTCCACCGTCGCAAAGGAAGCCGGCGCGGCGGCAACCATTTATCATCTCTCGCAGGGTATTCCCGGTGCGCCGGGTGCCGCGCTTCGCACTTCGCTCAGCAATTATCTCAAACTGGTCGTTTCCGACGAATGGCCGGCGATGGAGCATGGACACTACAGCAAACCGACGAGCCAAGCGCTTGAATCGGTCTATAGCGCGCTGCTGACCGCAGCCAGCGGCGAACAGCGCGACAGCGCGCTTATTTCGGAATTGTTCTACCAGCTCGACGTGCTCACCCAGGCACGGCGCGCCAGGCTTCTCGCCGCGGAAGGCGTCGTTCCCGGCATCGTATGGATCGTTCTTTTTGGCGGTGCTGCCGTGACGATCACCTTCGCGCTGTTCTTCGGCGCGAAGAACCTGCGCGCGCAGAGCATCATGATGGGGCTGCTCTCCGCACTGATCTTCGCGGAACTGCTGATCGTGGTCGCCATCGACCATCCTTTCACGGGTACGGTGAAAGTAGAACCGGAGGCGCTGACCGACGTGCTGAAAGATTTGGTGGATTAGCCGCGCGCCTAGACCATCGAGGCCAGCAACGCGCCGAACAGCGCCGGCGGCATGACGATCATGCCCAGCTTCAAGAAGTCGCAAGCGCCGATCGTCTCGCCTTCGCGGCGCAGCGCGATCAGCCACAAGAGCGTGGCAAGCGAGCCCGTGACCGATAGGTTGGGGCCAAGATCGACGCCGATCAGCACGGCGCCGACAATCGAGCTCGGCGCATGCACCAAGCTCGATCCGGCGACCAGCGCGGCCGGCAGATTGTTCGTGAGATTGGCGGCAAATGCCACAATTGCGCCGGCACCGATGGCGGTTCCAGGGAGCCAATATACCGCCGCGCGCCGCACCAGCAGCGCAAGCGCTTCGATAACGCCTACATGGCGCAGCGCTTCGACGAGCACGAAAAGACCGGCGACGAGCGGCAACACGCTCCAAGAAACGCCGGCGAACAGCGGCCAAGGCGACTGACGATTAAGGCTAAGGACAAGAACAGCCGTGGCGACGCCGGCACAGAACGTGGGCAGGCCGAGATTTACGCCGCGCGCCGAAGCGGCGAGGAGAACGACGCCGGTCGCGCAGATCCCGAGGCCGGCCAGGAAGCCGCCGCGGCTTAGCGGACGCGGCGCCAGTTCGTCACGCACGGGGATTGCGATCGCGGTGCCGACTCTGCTGCGCAGCACCGCGAAGGTCAGAACAATCGCAACGAGCGACGGAAGCGCAAACGCGCCGAGCCAGCTCGCCAGCGGCGGCATGTGCGCGCCGAAGACGACCAGATTGGCCGGATTGGAAATCGGCAGCACAAAACTCGCTGCGTTGGCGACAAAGGCGCAGATGAAAAGATAAGGCAACGGCTTCGCGCCCGCCGCCTTCGCGGCGGCATAAACGGCGGGCGTCAGCACCACTGCCGTCGCATCGTTCGACAAGAAGACGGTAACGAGCACGCCGACGCCATAAATGAGCAAAAAAAGCCGCTTGCCGGAACCGCGGGCGTGACGGACGGCGAATTCCGCCAACCAATCGAAGAGACCTTCCTGGCGGCCGAGATCGGCAAGCAGCATCATGCCGGCGAGAAAGAGATAGACGTCCGTGCCTTTGGCGATTCCGGCGGCCGCGTCACGGATCGGCAGAAGCCCGAAGAGAACCAGCAACGCGGCGCCGCCGACGGCCCAGACCGCCTCCGGCAGATTGAAGGGCCGGACGACGACGCCCGCCGTGGCAAGCGCTGCGATGACCAGCGTCGCGATGCTCATGCAAAATGCCGGACGGCGCTCGCCCTACGCCGGCGCGGGCCGGCATTCCCGGTTGCAACGCAGAGGCTCGTGAACTTAGGCGCGATCAATGCGTTACAACAGCCGGGAGGGGCTCGAAAGCTTCCCATCGAAGCGATTCTCCCGAGGAGCACCAAAATGGCGCAACGTGAATCCAAGGCGCAGAAGAATACCATCGGCCGCGTCATGCACGAGTATAAACATGGCGAGCTTCCGCGCGGGCGCGGCGGCAAGGTAAAAAGCCGCAAGCAGGCTATCGCCATAGCGCTGCGTGAAGCCGGCGCCTCGAAATACGAGAGCCGCAAAAAGAACCGTGCGAACTTGCGCAAGACCAAATCCGCGGAGCGCCGCGGCGAAACCGGTTTGGCAAGGCGCGAGGGCAGGAAGAGCGTGGCCAGAAAAAGTCCTCTACGAAAAAGGACTGCAAGAAAAACCGCGGCGAAGCGGAGTTCGACCCGCAAAAGTAAGGCGCGCAAGAGCCCTCGTAAAGCCAACCGAAGAACACACACGTGAACGGCAGCGGCGCCGCGGACCAACGATCGCCCGGCGCCGCTCATGCGAAGCCGCGCGTGCGCTACTCGGCCACTCGCAGCACGACCTTCCCTTCGGGGTGCGCCTCGGCGAGGAACTGCTGCGCTTTGGCCGCCTCGGCGAGCGGAAAGACCTTGCTGACCTTCGGTTTGACTTTTCCGGCGTCGATCAGCCGCGCGATTTCGTCGAGCTCGGCGGCATTTTCGGTCACCGTGTAGCGCAGCGCCCGAACCCCATGGGCGCGGGCTTTTTCCTGGTCAGGCTCGGTGAGCGTCGAAACCAAAATCCCGCCGCGTTTCAGCACGGCGAAGGAGCGTTCCTGGGTGTCGCCGGCGACCAAGTCGTAGACGAGATCGACGTCGTGGACGATGTCTTCGAAACGTTGCTTCCTGTAGTCGATCGCTTCGTCGGCGCCGATGCTGCGGACGAAATCGAGATGCGCGGCCGAGGTCGTGGTGATGACGTGCGCGCCCTTTGCCTTGGCGAATTGGATGGCGAAATGGCCGACGCCGCCTGATCCTCCATGAATGAGGACGCGCTGTTCCCCTTGCAATTCGCCGTAGCGGAACAGCCCCTGCCACGCGGTCAGTCCGGCAAGCGGCACCGAGCCGGCGGCAATGGCATCGAGCGAAGCGGGCCGTCGCGTCGCCTCGGCGGCCTTCACGATGGCGTATTCGGCGTAGCCGCCGCGATCCGGGCCGAGCATCGCATAGACGGTGTCGCCTTCCTTCAACTGATCGCTTGCGTGCGCTCCGCGGGTAGCGACAATCCCCGCCAAGTCGCGTCCCATGACGAGCGGCAGCTTGTCGGCCCGAACGGCCGGGAATTTGCCCTCGCGGATTTTGGAATCGACCGGGTTGAGGCTCGCCGCCTCGACCTTGACCAGAAATTCGCCCTCGCGCGGCTCAGGGATGGGAAGATCTTCGAGTTTCAGCACTTCGGGGCCGCCGAAGGCGTGAATGCGCATGGCTTTCATCGTTGCCATCGTCGTCTGCCCAGGATGAGAATTGGTCGCCCGGATCCGGCTGGGCTTGACCGAGCCTACGGCATTCCAATCGATCGCCTAAAGCGAAGGTTCCCGGCGCCTGCAGCCGCGTTCGAGTCGACAGAGGATGGCAAAGACCCCACATTGGTCTGGTGATTCGTCATTCGTTCTCCTCGGAGGCCCGGCAAGTTGAGCGGTTTTGAAGATCCGGGCTTTGGTCTCGAAGCGCCGGCGTTGCGCCCGGACGGGATTGCGGCGCGGGCGCGTGGCGCCGGGCGCTATCTCGACGGGCTCAATCCGCAACAGCGTGCCGCGATCGAGACCGTCGACGGCCCGGTCCTCGTCCTCTCTGGCGCCGGCACCGGCAAGACGCGCGTGCTCACCACGCGGATCGCCCATATTCTGGCGACCGGCCGGGCCTTCCCGGGCCAGATTCTCGCGGTGACCTTCACCAACAAGGCGGCGCGCGAGATGAAGGATCGGGTCGGCCTGCTCACCGGGATCGTCCCCGAGGGCATGCCTTGGCTCGGCACATTCCACGCGATATCGACCAAGATCCTGCGCCGTCACGCCGAACTTGCCGGGCTCAAGTCCTCGTTCACGATCATCGATGCCGACGACCAGATCCGCTTGTTGAAACAGGTTTTGCAAGCCGAGAATATCGACGACAAGCGCTGGCCGGCCCGCGCCCTCGCCTACCACATCGATCTTTGGAAAAATCGCGGTCTCGAGCCCGACCATGTACCGGCCGGCGAAGCCGCCGCTTTCGCCGAGGGCAAAGGCGCGAAACTCTACAAGCTCTACCAGGAGCGGCTGAAGGTTTTGAACGCCGCCGATTTCGGCGATCTGCTGCTTGAGACCTTGCGCGTGCTCCGCGAGAATTCCGATATCCTGAAGCTCTATCAGGAGCGGTTCCGCTACATGCTGGTGGACGAATATCAGGATACCAACACGGTCCAATATCTGTGGCTGAAGCTGTTGGCGCGGAGCGGCGGCAACATCTGCTGCGTGGGGGACGACGATCAGTCGATCTATGGCTGGCGCGGAGCGGACGTCGACAACATCCTGCGGTTCGAAACGGATTTTCCCGGCGCGAAAGTCATCCGCCTGGAGCACAACTATCGTTCGACCGGGCATATTCTCGACGTTGCCGCGGGACTCATCGCGCATAACGAGAGCCGGCTCGGCAAGACGCTGTTCACGGACGGCGAAGCGGGCGAGAAGCCGACCGTCGCCGGCGTGTGGGATTCGGAGGAAGAGGCGCGCGTCATCGGCGAAGAGATCGAATCCCTGCAGCGCAAAGGGGAAAAGCTCGAAGAGATCGCCATCCTGGTGCGCGCCTCGTTTCAGATGCGCGAATTCGAAGAGCGGTTCATCACCTTGGGGCTGCCGTATCGGGTCATCGGCGGCCCGCGTTTCTACGAGCGCGCCGAGATCCGCGACGCGCTCGCCTATCTGCGGGCCGTCGCGCAGCCCGACGACGATTTGGCCTTCGAGCGGATCTACAACGTGCCGAAGCGCGGGCTGGGAGACGCTACTCTGCAGCTTCTCCACGATCATGCGCGGCGCCAACGCGTCAGCCTGATGCAATCGGCGCGCGGCATGGTCGAGACCGAGGAATTGAAGCCCAAGCAACGCCAGGTGCTGCGCGATCTTCTAGCCGCATTCTCGCGTTGGTCGGCGCTGATCGAGGAAAAGCCGCAAGGCGAGCTTACCGAGATGATCCTGGAGGAATCCGGCTATACCGACATGTGGCGCAAGGATCGCACGGCGGACGCGGCCGGGCGGCTTGAGAACTTGAAGGAGCTCGTCCGCGCCATGGAGGAATTTCCCAGCCTCGCCGGCTTCCTCGAACACGTCGCGCTCGTCATGGATGCCGACAATCGGGATTCGGAAGAGCGCGTTTCCATCATGACGCTGCATGCCGCCAAAGGGCTCGAATTCGAAACTGTGTTCCTGCCGGGGTGGGAAGAAGGGCTTTTTCCTCACCAGCGCTCGCTCGATGAGTCCGGGCGTGCCGGACTCGAAGAGGAGCGGCGGCTTGCCTATGTGGGGCTTACGCGAGCCAAGCGGCGCGCCAAGATCTATTTTGCGACCAACCGGCGCATTCACGGGCTTTGGCAGACGACGCTGCCCTCGCGCTTCCTCGACGAACTGCCCCCCGAGCATGTCGAAGTGATCGACACGGCTTCGAGCAACGCCTACGGCAATTATGCGCAGTCGCGCTTCGCCAACATGGATACCTATCGCTCATCCTATGCGACGCCCGGCTGGCAACGCGCGCAGCGGCGCAGCGAGGCGGAACGCGAGCAGGGTACGAGCGGCGCCAGCGGCTGGCGCGACAGCGCGGCGCGGCGCGGCCCGACGCTGATCGAAGGCGAACTGGTCGCCAAATCTTCCGCGAGTTCCTCTTTCGCGAAGGGTGCGCGGGTGTTCCACATCAAGTTCGGCACCGGAACCGTGGCGGCGGTCGACGGCAACAAGCTGACCGTCGATTTCGACAAGGCGGGACGCAAGATGGTGCTGGAAAGTTTCGTACAGGCGGGGTGACGCAGCGGTGCGAATTGTCTGACGGACAGAATGTTCTTCAACGTTACGAGACGTTCGGCGATGTCGTCCAACTGTCCACCACTTCCCCGGACGAGCCCGCGCAGCGGGCGAAGATCCCCAGAAGTGTTCTTCAATCTTCGAGGCCTGGACCCCGGCTCTTCGCTTCGCTCAGGCCGGGGAAGTGACGCCGCGATGGCATAAGCGGGAACGAAGGCTCAGCTCGCCGCGCTTGGCGCGTCCTTGAGTTTCTTGAGGATCCGGCGCACGGCATCGGAGACGTCGGCGAGCGCCATCTCGCAGAGCTCAAAGGCATCGGAAGCCGCGCTCCAGCGTTTCGCCTCGACGCAAGCAACGACCGACTGCGCCTGCTCCTGCGCTTTCCGGGCGGCTCGCTCCAGCATGCCGACCAGTTCCGCCTCCTTTTGCCGGAGTTCCGGATAACGTGCGAGACAAGTGGCGAGCCCTTCGCAATCGAGCCAGTCCGTCACCTTGGTCGGGCGCGTCGCGCCGATGAGCATCGCGGCGAGCTGGCGTTTGAGAATTGCCGCCTCGGCCGGCAGGCGCGCGATGTCGGCGCCGTAATGATTGCGCTTCTCCCCTTCCCAAGATGTTTCGGCGAGCCGTTCGCAGCCGACGAGCCGACCGTTGATCGTTTCAATCTCGGTTTCCGTTTTGCCGATCTTTGTTGCGATCTTTGCCGTGCTTTCGGCGATTTCGGAGGTCGCGGCGCGTTGATCTTCGAGCAGATCGGCAAGATGGCGGGCGCGTTGCGCGACCTCGGCCATTGCATCGCCCGTCGAGATGACGCGCTCGACCACTTGGTTGACGATGCTGCCGCCGTCGCCCACCGCTCTGTGGCTGTCGGCCACTGCGCTCTTGATCTCCGCCATTTCGCTGGCCAGGGTGCCGAGCCGATTTTGGATTTCCTCCGTGACGCGGCTCGTTTGGTTGGACAGAGCTTTGACTTCGCTGGCCACCACGGCGAAGCCGCGGCCCATTTCGCCGGCGCGCGCCGCTTCGATCGTCGCATTGAGCGCGAGCAGGTTGGTCTGTTCCGCAATTGACGTGATCACCTTGATGACATTGCCGATCTCGGCGCTCGATTCGGTCAGTTTCGTCATCGTGCTATGGGTCGACGCTGCCAGTTGCTGTGCCGAGGCCGCTACCCGCGCCGCCTCGCTGGCGTTCTTCGAAATCTCGCTGACCGACGCCGTCATCTCTGCCGTCGAGGTCGACACG